>JAHFBD010000086.1 GCA_023250175.1 Candidatus Melainabacteria bacterium | reverse complement strand
TTGCAGGGATTGCAATGGGACTTATTAAAGAAGGAGATAAGTTTGCAATACTTACTGACATACAAGGTTTAGAAGATTTTCTTGGTGATATGGATTTTAAGGTAACTGGTTCAAGAAAAGGAATATCTGCACTTCAAATGGATATCAAAATCTCTGGAATAACACTAGAGATTATGAAGATTGCTTTAGAACAAGCAAAAATAGGAAGACTTTTTATATTAGAAAAAATGCTTGAAGCTATCCCTAAACCACGAACAGAGCTTTCCAAGTGGGCCCCTAGAATACATACAATGAAAGTTGATGTCTCTGACATCAGTACAATTATTGGTCCTGGTGGAAAAATGATTAGAAGAATCACCGAAGAAACTGGTGCGAAAATTGATATTGAAGATGATGGAACAGTATTAATTGCATCAAAAGATAATGACAGTGCATTTAAAGCAAAGAAATGGATACAAGGTTTAATAGAAAAGGTTCAACCAGGTGCTATTTATTCTGGGAAAGTTTTAAGAACAGCTCAAATAGGGGCTTTTGTAGAAATTCTTCCAAATAAAGAAGGAATGGTTCACATATCACAGCTTCAGGATAAAAGGACTGAAAAGGTTGAGGATGTTGTAAAACCTGGCGATATAATCGTGGTAAGAGTCCGAGAAATTGATGAAAAAGGGCGTATCAGCCTCACCATGCGCGGTATTACAAGCGAGGAAAAAGAGAAAGTACTTGCAAGTTAAGGATTTGAGTGGTTGTCCACCAAACCCAATCCAACATAATACTTGAAGAAAGTAAGCTCAAGTTAAGCTTGAGCTCTAAACAAAAAAAGAAAAAGTTTTAGTAGGGTAAGGCTTTAACTTCTTTCCGAAAGTGCTTTTTTAATAGCATCACCAACTGCTACGAAATCTTCACGATACATTGGAGCACCAATATAGCAATTTCTCCAACAATCACTAAAGGCTTCAGTAAGTACATGAAACTCATCAAAGCCTGCACAATTAAAATTTCCTTCAACTAAAGTTTTTGCCATATCATCTAATAAAACTTGTACACGAGGTGTAATAGTTTCATCATCTCTTTTTGCTATAAGAAACCCTCTAACAGCTCCTTCAATTTTTTGACGTTGTTCAGATGGCATATTATTAAAATTCCAATCAACAACAATTTGTGCACCCTTAGTTGTATTCATAAGATTCTTAGGAACTTGTGGTTCATCTACATCACTTACCCCTTGGATACTTCTTGTAATCCCAATACCTGTAGCTAATTTATCAATGCTCATAAAATATACTCCTTTAATCTAATACCCGAATCTTAAAACGTAACTTTGAAAAATATATTCCATATAAACCCACTATTCTAGAGCGTAAAAATAAAAAAATAGAACCTTACAAGCATTAATAATGCTAAAGAAATTCTTAAGTTATAAATGTTTTTATTATTTTCTAATTCAAATTTTGTCTAATTTACTTATTTTCAGAAGGACTTACAATTTCTTGATTTTCTAGCGGATCTCTATAAGTTTTTTCAAGAATTGCTAATGTTTCAAGAAAAACTCTTCCGTGCTCAGGTAAATATTTTTTAGCTTGTTCACCAAATTCTCTAGCTTTATCGATCTCGTCCTGAGATAAACCTTGACGACGGGTATATGTATCAGTAGTTCTAGAACTTACACCATTTGGAATCTTATCAAATTTATTAATAATAAATTTAGCAGCTTCTTCTCTTGTTAGAACTCCATCTCCATCTGTATCAGCCTTTATTAATTCTTTGGCTGGATCATAGACTGAAGGATTAGAACAGCCTGCAGCTCCTAATAACAAAGCAGCTCCAACTCCCAATGCACCAACTCTTGACGTACCTGATAATCCCATAAAACCTCCTTTTATAAGGAGGTGTTGTTAAATAATATGAAACAAGTGTTTCATAAATTAGTATTTAATGTCAAATTAAATAATTATTAAATTGCCCCTTAACCAAGAAAAACTACTTCTTCTTAAATATTTTCCTAAAAAACATTCTTACTGGATCATAATATCTGTCTACAACTCTTTCTTTAAGTGGAATAATGGCATTGTCAGTTATATGGATGTCTTCAGGACAAACCTCGGTACAACATTTTGTGATATTACAAAAACCAATTCCCATATCATCTTTAAGAGCTTCAAGTCTATCTACATCATCTAACGGATGCATTTCAAGTCCTGCTACACGAACAAAAAATCTTGGTCCTGCAAATTTTGGTTTTAAATCATGCTCACGAATTACATGGCAAACATTCTGACAAGCAAAACATTCTATACATTTTCTAAATTCTTGAACCCTGTCTATATCTCTTTGATTCATTTTCCAAGTTGTGTTTTCTTTAGGTGTAAATGGAGTAATTTTTTTATTTACTTCATAGTTCCAGGAAACATCACATGCCAAATCTTTAATAATAGGGAAAGATTTCATAGGATAAACTTTGATTTCTTCATTTATATCAAAGTCATCAAGTCTAGTCTTGCACATAAGACGTGGTTTACCATTTACTTCTGCACTACAAGAACCACATTTTGCCGCTTTACAATTCCATCGAACAGCTAAATCTGGTGAAATATTTTTTTGAATGTAATGAATAGCATCTAACACTACCATTCCTTCTTCAACTGGAACCTTGTATTCTACTTCATTACCCTTCTCTCTATCACCTCTATAAACCTTAAAGGTTGCAATTCTTACTTTTTTATCTCCAGATGAAATTTGGGATTGGCTTTCTTCTTTATTCAAAGTAGATGTAGTCAGTTTACTTTACCTTTATCTCTTTTTTTATCTTTATATTTTAGCTGCTACTTTTTTGTCTTCAAGTAATTGTTTTAATTCACCAGGCATTTCAGGAAGCGGTGATTTTTCAACAATTAAAGACCCATCATTTGCTTTCTTTACTAAACTGTTCCACTTACCATGTTCAGGATCCGTATTAGGATAATCAAGTCTACTGTGTGCCCCCCGACTTTCTTTTCTTTGTAAAGCACACTTGGCAATTGCTTCTGAGTAAATAACCATACTTTGAAGATCATATGCCATATGCCAACCAGGATTATACATTCTAGAACCTTCTATTTTTACTTTAGCTGCTCTTTCTTTTAGAGATTTTAGTTCATTAATAGCAAATTTTAAATCGTCTTCCACCCTAAAAATTCCTACTTTATTTTGCATTAATTCTTGAAGATCTCTATGAACAGTATATGGATTTTCCCCGCCATCTTGTTCAAAAAATACTACTATTGATTTTTCAGCGTTTGCAATTTCATCTTCATTTATATTTAGTGTTGCTTTATTTTTCTTTGCATATTCAGCAGCATATAAACCTGCTCTACGACCAAAGACTAAAAGATCAGATAATGAATTCCCGCCAAGTCTGTTTGCACCATGCATACCGCCAGCAACTTCTCCGGCTGCATATAAACCAGGAATGCTGGTAGCAGTACTATCTGCATCTACTTTTACACCACCCATTGAATAGTGGCAGGTAGGACCTACTTCCATTGGACCAGTTGTTATATCTACATCAGCTAATTCTTTAAACTGATGGTACATACTAGGAAGTTTTTTCTTTATGTACTCTGCACCTTTATGACTAATATCTAAGAATGCTCCTCCATGTGGTGAGCCTCGCCCTTCTTTATTTTCTATATAAATTGATCTTGCTACTACATCGCGAGTTGAAAGCTCCATTCTTTCTGGATCATACTTTTCCATAAAGCGATAGCCATCTTTATTTCTTAAAATTCCACCTTCACCACGCACAGCTTCTGTAACCAATATTCCAATAACTCCAGGAGGCCATATCATTCCTGTAGGATGAAACTGAATAAACTCTGTATCGATCAGTTCAGCACCCGCATCATATGCAAGAAGCTGACCATCTGCAGTATATTCCCATGAGTTTGAGGTTACTTTATAGGCTTTTCCAACTCCACCGGTTGCAAGAATAATTGCTTTTGCTTTAAAAATTACAAAACGTCCGGTTTCCCTCCAGTACCCAAAAGCTCCAGAGATTTTACCATCTTCTTTTAAAAGCCTTGTAATAGTACATTCCATATAAACATTAATGCCCATGTGAACGCCTTTGTCTTGAAGTGTCCTAATCATTTCAAGTCCGGTTCTATCACCTACATGGCAAAGTCTCTTATAACTATGTCCACCAAATGGTCTTTGTAAAATAGTTCCTTCACTGGTTCTGTCAAATAATGCTCCCCAACGTTCTAACTCAAGCACCCTTTCTGGCGCTTCTTGTGCATGTAACTGAGCCATGCGGTAGTTATTTAGAAACTTTCCACCTTTCATTGTATCTTTAAAGTGGGTCTGCCAATTATCTTGTTTATCTACATTTCCTACTGCAGCAGCTATGCCACCTTCTGCCATTACTGTATGAGCTTTTCCTAAAAGAGATTTACAGACTAGTCCTACAGAAACTCCATTTGCTGAAGCTTCAATTGCAGCACGTAAACCAGCTCCACCAGCACCTATTACAAGAACATCATGTTCATGAATTTCAAATCTATCAAGTGTACTCATATTAACCTTATATCCGCCCATATTCCCATAGAACAAAGTCTTACATAAAGATCAGCAAAACCAACCATAAATAGGCTTACCCATGCCCAAAACATATGACGCTCATTTCCACAGCTAATTTTTTTATAGAAATTATACTGATACCCACATTTAAACCCATCTTTATAACCACCTATTAAATGCCTAAAAGAATGACAAGTTAAAGAATACATTGACAGCAAAAAAGTGTTTGCTAATAATACTAAAGAACCAACTCCAACTCCAAATCTCCCATCAAAATTAAAAGCTTTTATTACATCACTCCACAGAAAAAACAAAAGCACAGTTGCGCCTAGCAAAAAGTATCTATGAAGATTTTGAAAGATAAATGGGAAAGCAGTTTCACCACTATATTTTTTATTTGAACAACCTTCACTAACACCACATGCTGGTGGATCCATGAAGTAAGAACGATAGTAAGCTTTTCTATAGTAGTAACAAGTCATTCGAAAACCAGCAGGAATCCAAAGTATTAAAAAAGCTGGTGAAAATTTCCACCAGGATACTGTAATTAAAGGTGAATAAAATGGTGATAGATAAGGACCATACTCATAATGTTTCCCTTGAAAAGCTGCCCATGTTGCATAAATAATAAACAAACCAAAACCCACAGCATATACTAATGGTTCAAACCACCACAAGTCTTTTCTTTGTGTTGCACCAAAGCTTTCTTTTTTTCTAGGTTTCTCTGTTAATGTCGTTGACATGGTTTTACTATTCTTTATATTTTAACTTCTTCATCTAACACTGATGACTTTAATAAGTTTAATGCAAGCAAGACATTATTAAAGCTTTTATGAGGGGTCGTTTTAACAGATTCAGGATTTGCTAAAACAACTTTTTTATCGGTTCCGAACGTCATTCCAAGATCAAATAAAGAACCTTGAGATGAAGGGTTCCACCACACATGAACCTCATCAGATTCAATAATAGCCTTACGATTATCCTGACAAATACGGAGTCCTACACTGTCATCCTGGTTTGTATCTCTTAATGGCCAATAAACTTTTTTTCCTTCATCTTCAAGTTTAGAGACATAAGTTTCAATTTGAGTCTTTTCAACTTGCTCAATATTTCTTACCGGACAAATTAAAAATATTTTTGTTGGTGATATTTTCATGCTTAATATGATATCTTAGAAAACAATTGTGAATATTGACTTTGATAATACTCTTCATGATAAGTCTTTAATTAATCATGATTTAGCACCTACTCCGCAAGAAAACAGAACTTGGAGCATCTGGAATTATACTGCTTTATGGATTGGGATGTGTATTAATATTCCGTCATATATGATTGCTGCATCCCTCATTCAAGGTGGCATGAATATTGTACAAGCAGTTTTTACTGTATTACTAGGAAATATCATTGTACTTATTCCCATGATCTTAAATGGACACATTGGAGTAAAGTACGGCATTCCTTTTCCTGTTTATTCAAGGATTAGTTTTGGTGTAAGAGGAGCAAATATACCTGCTTTGCTTAGAGCTATTGTTGCATGTGGGTGGTTTGGTATTCAATCCTGGATAGGCGGCTCAGCAATATATACAATGCTTCAAATCTTATGGCTAGATATAAATAAAATTCCCAAGATTCTTCCTGAATGGTTTAGCATCTCACTAGTTCAGCTTCTTTGCTTTTTAGTTTTTTGGAGTATAAATCTTTTTTTAATTTTCAGAGGAATTGAATCAATTAAAAAACTAGAATCATACTGTGCTCCCATATTGCTTTTAAGTGGGATAGCCCTTTTAATATGGGCTTTCAGTAATGCACATGGTCTAACAAATCTTATATTAGCTCCTTCAAAATTTAAATCGAATACTGAATTCCTAAAATTCTTTTTCCCTGCACTAACAGGCATCATTGGTTTTTGGGCAACACTAAGTTTAAATATTCCAGATTTTACCAGATATGCAAAAAATCAAAAGGCACAAATTATAGGACAATCTCTGGGACTACCATTAACAATGACCTTAATTGCATTTATTGGGGTAATAGTAACTATGGCCTCGTTTATTATTTATGGTGAATATTTATGGAATCCTGTTGAATTGGTCAGCAAATTTGAAAATAAGGTTATTGTTTTTATATCAATGGCATTAATCTGTTTAGCAACACTAGCTATGAATGTAGCCGCAAATGTTGTAGCACCAGCAAATGATTTTTCAAATTTATGTCCATCTGAAATTAACTTTAAAAAAGGTGGCTTAATTACTGCAATCATTGGTTTAGTTATAATGCCTTGGAAATTGGTTCTTGATCCCTCTGGATATATTTTCACATGGCTTGTTGGTTATTCTGCATTGCTAGGACCAGTTGCTGGTATTTTACTTGTGGATTATTTTATTCTTCGGAAGTCTTTTGTTAATGTTAATAGCCTTTATTCATTATCTAATTCTGGAGACTATTTTTATACCAAAGGATATAACGCCTATGCTTTAATTGCTTTGCTTTGTGGAGTTTTGCCAAATGTGCCAGGTTTTTTATTGCAAATAAATTTTGTCCCAAAAGACTTATTTCCAGAGTACCTTACAGGCTTGTATCACTATGCTTGGTTTATTGGACTTTTAATATCAAGTGTTTGCTACCTTACCTTAATGAAGAGTTTTAATCATAATCTGAAACAAATTTGATTTTTTACTACAAGTATTCCTGGTTTTAAGAATGTTTTAATTTTTAGATTAAGCAAGATTAATCTAAGCCTCTTGCAAGTTAAGGTTTTAAATTGTCAAAATAAAAATATATTGGTAATTATTTATGTTAATAAAGTTAAATTCAAAAGCTTTTATTAACGGTTATTCAAAATCGTTAAAATTTAAATCTCAAAAAAGAGAGCTTTCAGACACAAGCAATGTCTCTGTGTTTAATCATTTACTTCCACAATACATACATAAGAACAATTTAAATCCTAATGAAATCTCTAATTCACCATATAGCTTATTATCAGATTCAGAGACTGATCAAGGTAAGGCAGCCTCAGAAGATATATTAAAGATCTTTGATGTTTTAAACCAAGAAAATTTGGAAGCCGGTTTTGTTTTTGATCTTGAGGAAGTTGCTGCAAGACTACATGTTGCATGGAAAGCCCGTGTTAATGATGAAACACTAAAGCACTTAAAGGTTCATTATAGTGAATTACCTTTTTTAGTTAGAGAGTCATATAGAAAAATTGCACATGTGACAGTAGAGTATTTAAACACCCAAGGACTATATGTTCGACTGGTAAATAAACTCTGGCAGATTCGTGAATGTAGAGAAGTTAAGATAAAAGAATTAAAAGCAGAATTTGAAAAATGTAACTTTGCAGAAGATGAATTAAAAATTAAATCCTTAGATTCAGAACTTGCAAAACTTGAAATGGAAAAAAGCCGGGATATTACAGCAACTCATATGGATAATCCTTCTGGGCAATATCACGGTCTCCCCCAGTTTGGTACAGAAGGAGCAAAAAAAGAGATACCTTGCCATAACGAATCTGGAGTTGATCACTATGGCTATAAAGATGGTGAAAGTTTTGAAGAACACCATGGATATTCAGACATTAAAGTCACATCACACACACCTGAAGCTATAGCTGACACAAGATCTAATCTTAGTACTGTTGAAGTTAAGTCTTTAACTTACCTTGCTCCTTTAAAGAGATATGTACCTATAGTTGAGGGTGTAATGAAAGCTAAAGATTCTACAACTGCGTTTTTACACTTAGTTCATGATTTGCATGACAAACTAAAAGATTCAATAGTTTTTCAAATTGGCTCTAATCATGGAGCAATAACAACAGCATTAGCAAAGGTCAGCAAAAAAGTTGTTGCTGTAGATATTCTTCCTGAAGCCATATTCAATACAGCACTTACCTTAAACCAGGAAGAGCCAGAAGTAAGAAAAAAAGTTTCTCTTTATCTTAAGGATCTTTCATTTCTTAAAGAGTATGTAAAAGAGACTGAAACAAAATGCAAGTTTTTATTCTTTAATTGCCCTGTTTTTAAAGGTGAGGGAAATCCCAATTCATTAGCAGGTAACAATTTTGAACTTGTAAAAAGGGCTTTAAAACTGCTTCCTACAGTACTTGACAAAAATGGCAGAGCGTTTTTTCTTGCTACATATCCATCTACTGATG
>JAHFBD010000270.1 GCA_023250175.1 Candidatus Melainabacteria bacterium | reverse complement strand
TCCCAAAACCGGCTTTCCAGAGTACTTCCGGTCTGCCATTTATAACATCTTATAGATTTTACTGAATAAATCAGATAAAATCTTACCTTATAAGTTGGTTGCTTAGAAATATTATGCTAGCTAGGTAGTAACCTTTCTTCTATCAACCGTTTGCTAAACGCTATACTTTATTACTGTGTTTCTTAAAAAAGATGAATTAAGCAAATTTGGTTTCATATCTAGTAGTGAGTTCTCTTTAGCTTTATTTCTGATTGTACTTTCAATGCTATTTTCGCTTTTAGCCTTACCAAATATTTTAAAGCAAATTGTGCCAGCTTTATTTGAATCATATTATTTTGCAGTTATTTTCTTTTTTATTGGAATATTGCTAAGCTCTTATGTCATTTATTTCTTTTGTTGTAAAAGAAATAACAAGACTTTACAAGAAGGATTATTTATAACTTTAGTATCAAGAAAGACCATGATTATTTCGCTATTAATTGGAATAATTATGCCATTATCTACTTTGCCAATAATATTTAAATTTGCCCCAAGTGAATTTTATGCAGTTGATCTTGTTAAAAAAGAAGGAGGCATGTTTTTTTTATTTGTTTGTGCATTGATTGCACCGCTATTTGAAGAAGTGTTTTATAGAGGATTTATTTTCCCGTTTATTCAAAGCAAATTAAACAGTTTTTGGGCAATAATAATAACTTCCATTTTTTTTGGCTTATCACATGTTATGAATATTTCAGGTGCTTATGTTTTACTTAGTTTATTTATCTTTTATGGTTTTGCTTTAACTTTAATGAGGTACTTTACAAGATCTTTAATCCCATCTATAACAACTCATTTTGTTCATAATCTGGTCTTAATAGTTAGCTTTTTAACTATAAGTGGTATAAAACTTTGAGTGCAATAAAATTTAAAGTAAAAAAAGGGGTGCACAATGGATAATAGCAGAGTGAATTTTTTTAATAAAGAAACTACTGTAAGTAAACCTGTTCGAAGTACTACTGACCCCGATTTGGATCTGAAGGATTTAACTGAACTTAGTATGCAAGAAGCTGATAAACTCAGAGAGAGGGGATTATTAGATGCAGGTAATACTCAAGCTCAAAAGGATGAGCAAGATTTATCAGGAGAGCAAGAAAGTTTGATTAGAGGTATTGAGCTCTATATTCAGTTGGCTGTTGCAGGATTTAGTAAAGATGAGGCGGTCGGGGCTTTATGTAATAATCTTGAAAAGATTACGGGTGTTGCTGGTACACCAGATAAAGAAAAAACAATCAATGAAATGGTAAGTCATTCTAGAGAATTCCTTGGAAATGGTCAAACTGCTACAGAGTTTATGAAAGCATGGGAAACTGCTTAAGAATGATATGGATTTATTGATTTTATCGAAAATTGTATTGTGTGTAAGTGTGATTTTGTAAAAAGATTATAAATTGCTATTAGACAAAGTATTACTGGTTTATATAAATCAGTAAACTTTGTAACGGCTTATTTTGATTTATAGACTACTTGACTTATTGACTTGTAAACTTAGTTTTATGGATATTTTAGCTACAAATATTAATTCAACTGATTCAGCATTTTTAGAAAATAAATCTTTTATGCAGGAGCAAGTTAATGAATTAAAAGCTTGCTTAGAAGTTGTAAAGCAAGGCGGAGGACTACATTTACAAGAAAGACATAAGAAAAAAGGAAAACTCTTGGCTCGTGAAAGAATAGAACATTTAATAGATCCTGCTACACCATTCTTAGAATTTAGTTCTCTTGCAGCTTTTAACATGTATCATAATGAAGCTTCATCAGCAGGTCTTATAACTGGTATTGGTGTTGTGCATGGAAAAGAAGTTTTGATCATAGCTAATGATGCCACAGTTAAAGGTGGAACTTATTATCCCATGACAGTGAAAAAACATTTGCGTGCCCAAGAAATTGCAATGGAGAATAATTTACCTTGTATTTATCTTGTTGATTCTGGTGGAGCATTTTTACCTCTTCAATCCGAAGTGTTTCCTGATAAGGAACATTTTGGACGAATCTTTTTTAATCAGGCTCAAATGTCAGCTCGTGGTATATCTCAAATATCAGTTGTAATGGGTTCTTGTACTGCTGGTGGAGCTTACGTTCCTGCAATGAGTGATGAATGCGTAATAGTAAAAAACCAAGGCACAATTTTTTTAGGTGGTCCCCCACTTGTAAAAGCTGCTACTGGTGAAGTGGTAACCAGTGAAGAGCTTGGGGGAGCGGATGTTCATTGCCGTACATCAGGGGTTAGTGATCACTATGCAGAAAATGATGAACATGCACTTCATATAACAAGAAATATAATCCAAAACCTAAATAGGAAAAATAAAATACAAACAGATATTAGCACTCCTAAAGATCCTGTTTATGACTCAGGTGAAATTTATGGCATTGTTCAAAAAGATATTAGAAAACCATATGATGTTAAAGAGATTATTGCTCGGATTGTTGATGGAAGTGAGTTTCATGAGTTTAAGTCTCTATATGGACAAACCTTAGTATGTGGTTTTGCAAGAATATGGGGATATTTAGTAGGTATCTTAGCTAATAATGGTGTATTGTTTTCAGAAAGTGCTCTTAAAGGTACTCATTTTATTGAGCTTTGTAATCAACGTAATATACCTCTTGTGTTTCTTCAAAATATAACAGGATTTATGATTGGTAAAAAATTTGAATCTGGTGGAATTGCTAAAGATGGAGCAAAAATGGTGCATGCCGTATCCTGTGCATCTGTTC
>JAHFBD010000269.1 GCA_023250175.1 Candidatus Melainabacteria bacterium | reverse complement strand
AACAAAATTTAATACACAAAGTGATGAGTACTATACGGTAGGTGTTGATCCCCGAGGGAATGGAAATAAACCTTATTTATATGGTTTTGATATCGGGGAAAATCAAGGTATCTCTAGTCGAGCCAAAGAGACATTTAATAATCATTACACAGGGTTTTCACAAGGTTTAGATGTTACAGCAAATGGACTTTTATTGTTAGGTGTAGAAGATGGGAAATTAACAGGGGCATGGAAGTCACAAAGCAAATCCCCACTCTCAATAAAAAAGATTTCAGAGTTAACAAATTTCACAAGAAATTATATTAATTATTTTGAGGTTGATGATAGTAATGGTTCTGATGAAGCTTTTGCAATAGCTGGGTATTTGTTGCCAGATACGTTTAAGTATACTAATATACTTTCAGCATTGAAAAACAATATTCCGGACTCTAACCAATATGGACTAACAGTTTTTACAGTAAGTCAAAAACAAGAAAATCAATCAGACATTAAAATCCTTTCCAAAGCTGATTTTTGGGGAAGTGACATTGAACAGTTGTTAGGATTTAAAAATGTTAATATTGCTGGTTATAAAATTACAAATAATACTTTGTATGTATCTTATTTTGTAAACAATGGAGTTGATTTTAAAAAGTTCTATGATGAGAATTATCCTAAATATGTTCAAGGTGGTAAATCCTGGATTGACTTTAATACTGGATTACCTCCAAGTGTCTTTAGCTATACAGAAAAGCTTTATGATAGCAGGCTTGCAGTTTTTAAGTTAAATCTAAATAATCAAGCGATTGAATTACAGAAAGTCACAGATATATCAACTGTCTTTGATAGTCCTGTTTGTAGTGGACAGTCATATGGTGTTAGTGGTCCAATAGAAGTATCTCAAGGCAAAATTTTCATAGCTGATAAAACATATGCAAATATAATAAGAGCATTTAAGTATGATAATGATAGTAAATATAAAATTGTTCCAGCAAGTATTCCATATGTTGTTAAGCTTGCAAATGCAAAAATAGAAAAAGTTATTTCTGATTCAAAATATAAACCACTTGGAACTGATTTTGCATTTGCTACTTCGATATCTGATATAGCAATAGATCCAAATTCTAAAATACTTTTTGTATCGTTGCCATATTTAGAGTCTGGGGTAAATAATGCCAATGATGTACATGTAAATGGTTTTTTAACTTCTGTTTACCTTTCAAGTACTATTGAGGATTGCTTTAAGGTAACTAGTTCTCAAGATTGTGAAAATGGTTTGACCTCAGAGGAAGATAAAGAACACACAACAAATCCAGAAGAAGTTGCAAAGAAAGCAGGTGACGCAACATTTAAATATCTTTCTGTTTTAGATGGACCAGTAACACCTTCTGTAGCATTTACAATAAAAACAGGTTTCAATCAAATTATTCCACCGACTTTTGATAAAGATTTTCATGTTGTTGATTTGGATGTGACAAGCTCGGCGGAATCCCCTGAAGATATTAAGGTAGGAATTGGTACAAGAAGTGCAACTTTTGTTTCTGCTTTAACATTAAAACCAATAGATCCTTACTTCCCATGGCTTAAAAAAGAAGAAATATTGTTGCAAAATGATAGTTTAGGCAAGCCTGGAAAATCAATTTGTGTTGCTTCTAAAACAAGGAAGATATCAGTATTATCAGCAAGTCAAAAACTCTTAGCAGGAAGTTCAACAAACACTAGTTTTATACCAGTTAATTTGGGAGACCTAAATAAGTACTCTACATTAATCAGTTCAGTTCCTGGTTCAAATGAGTCCTTTGCTTTACTAAACACTCCTTATGGTACTATGCAAAATGAGTCAGATAGCCTTGTTTATTACCTTTCCAGATCTAATATTGCGTCAGTAAAAAATATACATGGAGATCTTTCGGCACAAAGCTATAATATTGATAATTCGGAAACACCAGGAATTATAAAGCTTATGACTAATGAGTTTCAGGTGTCTGATGCGGTTAATCCTGAAGATTCTAAGGAACAAGTTGCTTTATCTTTATTTTCTACAAATTTAAAATCAAAAGCAATTAAAAACTATTTTGATAATGTTGCTTTAGAAAATCCTGCGTTTGATAAAACTTCAGGTGATAACAAATCAAACTTTTTGAAAACATTTCAAGGGTTTTCCATTTTTACCATACCAAATGATGATGGTATTAATAATAAATCTATATCTAATGTTAGAACATTTAAAAACTTTTATTTTAATAATTTACCATCTCAACTGCAGTCTTCAGATGATGCTCAGAGGTTTATTGCTGGGGCAACATTGTTTAGAAATCCGAAAACTATGGACTTATATCTGGCAGTTTCTACTTTTGATACAGATGTAACTCAAAATGTAACAGTACAACCAGCTCCGGTTGGTAAAGCATCGAGTGCAGAATCATTTGGTGGTGCTACGTCGGGAGGTGGTAAGTTAACCGGCGGAAGTAATGCTGTTACAGTTGTAGGATCAAGTGGGAAAATTATAAGTGTAAAATCAGGCTCTTCAAAAAGTGGTTCTCAAGGAGGTTCTACAGGTCAAGGAGGTTCATCAGAAGCTGGAGGCGGAGGAGCTAGTGGTCCTGTTGTTACTGTAGATGGATTATTGTTAACATTAGATGCAGGAAATATAGATGGAAATGGTAAAACTCCTCAAGATCTTAATACTAGTGGAGGTATGGCATCGAGCTGGACTAATTTAGCGGTGCCTTCTAACTCTGATTATGCTGGAAAATTTAATAATCAAATTACCTGG
>JAHFBD010000268.1 GCA_023250175.1 Candidatus Melainabacteria bacterium | reverse complement strand
AGACTAAGGAATGAAAAAAATAAAGATTAGATTAAAGAAGAAACAAGAACAAGGAATTACTAAAGAACAGTTCGTAAACGAAGTGCAAAAATATATGGTTGCATTTATAAAGAAGGAAGTGCAAGATGATCCTTCAGAGTGGGAACAGTTCGTAACCGTTAGAGATGCAGTAGTTTGGTTTGCTCTTTTTGTTAAGGAACAGATTTTTACGATGAGGTTAAAAGAAAATGAAAGATGTCCATATTGTAATTAGATTAAATGGAGATATACAAATAGAGTGGGATCCTAAAGGTAAAGATCCTAATATTTGTTGTATAAAAGAAGAACAAGAACTTTTAGAAGGTTTACAAAAATTCGGTCTTATTCTTTCTAACAAATCTATTTCTTGTAAGATGCTAGGAGTACCTGAACATCCTATGTTTATTTGTAAAGCTATAGGAAAGTCTAAAACGCTTTCTAAGATTTGTGAGAATTATCATGAATCCTGATATAAGAGATGTTGTTATAGTGATAACAGGTTTTATATTTATAGCTTTTATGGCTTGGTTAGGTAATAAGAAATGATTAATAGTTTAGTTACTGGTGGAGCAGGTTTTATAGGTTCTCATTTAACTCGTAAACTTCTTTCTCTAGGTCATAATGTAATAATTCTTGATAATCTATCTGGAGGATTATTTGAGAATATTCCAAAAGGAGCAGTTTTTGTTAGAGGAGACATTCAAGATAGATATTGTGTAAGAGGCTTATTTGAGGCTAATAAGTTTGATTATGTATATCACTTAGCTGCTTATGCCGCAGAAGGGTTATCTCATTACATACGTCGATTTAATTATCATAATAATGTAATCGGTAGTATAAACATTATAAATGATTGTATCCGTTACAAAGTTAAACGTTTGATATACACTTCTTCTATTGCAGTATATGGCCATCTATCTTCTTTTTCTTTTACGGAAGATTCTATGGTTAGACCTATAGATCCTTATGGAATTGCTAAACTTGCTGTAGAGCAAGATATTCATGCAGCACATGAAATGTTTGGATTAGAATATACTATTTTTAGACCCCATAATGTTTATGGGGAATATCAAAATATAGGGGATCGTTATCGAAATGTTGTAGGCATTTTTATGAATCAAATTATGAAAACTGGGGTTTTAACTATTTTTGGAGATGGTTCTCAAACTCGTGCTTTTAGTTATGTGGGAGATATTATTGATCCTATTGCTAATTGTATAAGTTATGAAAGGGCGAAAAATGATATATTTAATATCGGGGGAAATTATAGTTATTCTGTTTTAGATTTGGCACATACTTTAATAAAGATGACTGATAAAAAGGGTATTAGATCGTCTGGTATTGTTTTTTTACCTGTAAGAAAAGAAGTTCTTGATGCCAGAGCCTATCATGATAAAGTAAGAGTAGTATTTGGTAATTTACCAAGTACTCCTTTAGAAGAAGGATTAGCAAAAATGTGGAAATGGGCTGAAAAAGAAGGTCCTAAAGAGACTCCAAAATTTAAGGATATTGAACTAACTGAAGGTCTACCAGAGATTTGGGTTAAAGGAGAGTAAGATGAATAGGAATGATTTTTTTGATCTCTTGGTTATAATATTTGGTGCGATATTTGGAATTAGCTTAATGTTTATAGTTCTTGGAGGTATCGCTTATGTAGGAGGAAGATCAGAATGTTCTGCTAAAGCTAAAATGTTAAATTTTGAATATGAATATGGTCTTTTTAAGGCTTGTTGGATTACTGTAAATGGAGAAAAGTTACTTTTAGAGACTTATTTGAATCGTAAAGTAGAACAAAATGTTAAAGTTCGAGAAGAGAAATGACAACACATAAGTCAGCCAGACAGAAAGGGTTATATCATTATCCTAAGAGGATAGGTAAGATACTTGGACCTTGGTGGTATGAAATTCCTGAGGCAAGTAATGCTTTAGACTCGACTAGGTCTTCCGGTATATATGGTAAAAATAACCCTTCTCAAAGAGGAGATCTTGCTCCTAGAGTTGATTGGTTAGAAGAGTTTCCCGATGAAGCTAAAACTTATCCTTGGTGTTTATCTGTAGAATTAAAGCATGATAAATCTTTTGAGTGGAGAAGATTTATACAAAATCCAATAAAGTCAAAATTACAAGAGTGGTGGACTCAGTGTTGGAATGATGGAGTAAAAAATGAATATCTCAAAGCTTTCCCTCTTTTAGTGTTTACTAAAAATTATGAGAAAGATTACGTAATGTTTGATCCTACTTTTTTTGATAGAAAAACGCAAGAAGATATTTTTGATCTTTACATAAATACAACTTTTACAGAGAGTGCTGTTTGCATTACTTTATTAGATAATTTCGTTAAGAATGTTAGCTCGGTTGACATTATCGAGATAGTTAAACAGAACAAATAAGGAGTTTTCTCAAAACAAGAAAATGGAACAGAAAGGAAAATCAGTATTATTGTTGATTGATACGCAGAATTTATATTATTCTGCTCGAGCTTTATTTGGTACAGCTGCTAGGATAGACTTCCGGCGGTTGAAAGAGAATATTCAGACAGAAGAAGGCGTTTCGTTAATTCGTCCAGTTGCATTTGTAGCTAACTATAAAATGGAAGATGATGCCTTTGTAGGATTTTTGAGAAAACTTGGTTATGAGATTGAAATGTTTGAGAAGAGTGCTTCTACTTTAATTGCTGATTGGATTAAAGAGCAGGGTCCTTCTTATGATGAAGTTGTTGTTGGTAGTGGAGCTGGCGAGT
>JAHFBD010000267.1 GCA_023250175.1 Candidatus Melainabacteria bacterium | reverse complement strand
AATTTCTTTCTAAGTTATGTTCTATAGAGAAATTCACGCTTTCTTTTATAGCATCAGCGTTTTTTTCCTCTCCTAAATTAGCTTTCTTGCCCTCTGTGATTGCTACCTCTACATTTTTTCTTTCATTAACTCCAAATTGCTCTCCTCTACTTTTCCACCAAGAGGCTAAATTTTCCCTTGATACATCTTTTTTCTTTGCTTCTCTTGTCTGGTGTGCAGCGTTAAATCTGTTATAAAAGCTGTTTTCTAAACCCTTGTTTGCTAGCTCTTGCTTTATTTCTTCGCTACGCTGTGAAAAATGCCTTAGATATTCTTCACTCTTTCCTTTAATCTCTGGCTGACCATTTGATTTTCCTATCTCTATTTCATATCCTAAACCCTTAAGTCCTTTTGCTAGTTCTGCATAATAAATTCTTGTTCCTAGCTCTTGGCTTCTATAAAGCTCTACTGGCTGCAAAGCTCTAAAGCCTCTTTCTTGATGCTCACTAACATTCATTACTACTACATGTGTATGGAGTTGAGGATCTAACGCTCTTGATGTTTCATGGGTAAACTTTGCATAAACTAGGTTTCCTGTTAGCTCATCTTTATTTGTATTCCCATTTCTCACCATTGCATATTTCTCTACTTCTTGCATTGCTCGTGATACAGACTTCTCATGCAAAGCTATAATTCGTTTATCCTCCCCCACTAAGCTTGTTACGCTTATTGATTTTGGAGCAGAAAAAGTAACATCAAATCCTGCTCGGTGGCCTACCTGATCCTCACTAGTTTTTCTATATCTTATTAACTGTTCTTCAGTTCTTGGATCTTTCCCTTCAGCTAAGTTTACAAAATCTTTCTCTTGCACTTGTCCATTTAATCCTAATTTTTCTGCCGCTTTACCTCCCCAAACACCTATAACTGATCCTTCTTCCGAAAAATAATCTCCTTTCTTATATTCATTTTTGTAGTAATTAACCATCTGTTTTACAGATAAGGCTTTTGACATTGTTATCATACTATTACCTTAAAAGTTTAACTTAACATTTTCATCTGTAGATTTATGCTCTACTTTCTTTTTGCTCTTTTTAGCTTTTTTTAGATCTGTCCTTTCACTCTCACTATTAGTATTATTACCTTTTTCTATATCTATATTATTTTCATCACTAGTTTCTTTTAGATTTGTATCATTTGCATTTTTTATGCTCTCTTCAGCTACAGTAGTATCTATATTCTCTTTATTTACAGTGTTTACTATTGTAATATCAATTATACTAGCAGTTTCATTATTACTAATAATTACTTCTTCAATAGCTTCTCTTGTTATAAATCCTTCCGCTATCTTCTCATAGTCTTGAGGTCTAATTTTTATTTTCACAACTAGATTATTATACTTTAGATAACCTTCTAGTTTAGCTAACCCCATTATCTCTGATGGGATTATCAAATGTTCCATTTGCCTAGCCATTTCACTGTTGATTGAGTCTCTTCTATCATTTACTGCTTCTGTTGTACTGCTTTTCAACCGTTCTATTTCTACTTCTCCAATGCTGTCACTAATCCACTCTGCCGCTTTTGGTTCGGTTGTTCTCAAAAACAGCTTTGTGCTTGGTTGGCTTAACATAACCTCAGCCATTTTTTCATAAAGTTGTTCTATTTGGGCTTTTCCTTGAAAACCTATAACTAGCCTAACATTAGCTTTTCTTGATTCCGTTAGGGCTGTTTCCAAGCTCTTTAGGCGTTCTAGCGTCTGTAATTCATCAGCAACTACCCACACAGGATTAGCTTTAGCAAAATCTGGCTCTGCTGCCATTAATCGCAATACTAAACAATCAAACCAGCATGATATTAAAGGTAATAAGGCATCTCTGCTTTGTGGTGTACTTGTTATGAATATCCATCCTTTTCTTTTTTTACTCCATTCTGCTGCTGACCAGTTCTTAGAATTATTAGAGCTATTGCTACTAGCCTCTGGAAGTAACTCTAAAGATTTAGCTATATTTGATAATGAAGATAAAACGCCGTTTCGTTGCGGTGCTGATTTTGGATCTAGATATGCAGCAAATCTCGTCCCTTCAAACTTTGCGTCTAGAAGCTCTGGCTCTGACATATACCTGAGTAGTTGTTTTGGTGATAGCTTATCTTTCATTAGCTCACAAAAGATTTCTCGCGGCTTTTCTACAAAAAAATCTCCTTTCTTCCATCCATCAGGAAACAAAGATTTTGCTACTGTCTCAGCTTCTCCTTTTGCTGTTACTTCATCTGAAGGACTCCAAAAAGGGCTTCTTCTATCCAGTGGGTTTAATATCACATCTCCTCTGCTCTCATCGTAAAACGTCCTTACAAACTCTCTAGCTGGATCATAGACTATTGCACTTTCTCCTCTATCTCTAATCTGGCACAACAGTTGAAATAAAAGCTGACTTTTACCTGTTCCATTATCCCCAACTACTAAAAAATGTGTTGGTTCATCTTCTTTTTTAACTTGCAAGAAATATTCTTTTTCATCTTCAAAAGCTTTAATTCCTATTCCTAATTCTAGTTTCTTTTTTCGTCCTAGTTTTATAAGTAATTTATTTATTAAGTCTTCTTCACTTATGAGTTTAATAAACTCTTTGTAATCTACTTTCTTTCCACCTCTTAAAACTTTCCCTTTTTTTCTTTCCTTTAAATCCTTTGAATCAAGATAAATTAATCCTACAGTTCCACCAAAGAATATCAACCAGCTTACTAGTTTTGGAAAAAAGACTAGATCATCATAGCTGTTTCCTTCATATATAAATTTTCTAAAAGCTTCCTCTG
>JAHFBD010000266.1 GCA_023250175.1 Candidatus Melainabacteria bacterium | reverse complement strand
ATGCAAGATCATCCTTAAGTTACAAGCTCCGAAAACTATTATTTTATAAGGATTATGATGTTGTTTGCTATGATCCTTACTTACCAGAGTTTTCAGATTCATCAGTTCTACAAAATTCAGATGCTGTTATCTTAATGACAGCACATAATGAATTTGCTAATCTGGAAAAAGTTAATCGCTTAATAAGCAACTCAAATTGTGTTTTTCTGGATATTAATGGTTTTTGGCAAGAGTTAAAAACTAGACAAGCCCAAGAATGGGGCTCTGCTCATAAATAATAAACAATATTCCAAATCTTCATATATTGCTTAACAGAAGCTATAAGATTAGCTATTATAATCCTCAGGTATTAATTTAAAGAATGAGGAAATATTCATGAAAAAGCAAATAAATATAATTCTAGCTTTAGTCCTTATGCTCTCTTTAGGTACTGGTATTGCTGATGCTAAGAAAAAACCTTCAAAGAAACCTTCAACAAAAGTAAGCAAGATTTGCAGAAAAGCTGTTACCAAATGTACCACTAAAGATACTACCGGATTAACAAAAGAAGCAGGCTTACAAGAATGTTTAGACTGCTGCTTTGATGATAAAGAAAATATATCAGATGAAACTTGCTTTAATTTTTGTACTGATAGATGCTCTGTAAAATTTTCAGGTATGGCTATTGCGCCTCAATAGCTAAACTCTTCGATCTAACATTCTTATATCTTTTCTGGTTATTTTGTCATCCTTATTCATGTTTCCTCTTGTCATTGCCTGATATAAGAGGCTTAGATCATCATAGGTAAACTTCCCATCTCTATTAATATCACCTTTTTTACCTGAGAAAGTTTTATTTCCACTAGGAGAAGGAAATTGATTTTCTATAATTTTTGCATTTAACTTATTAAAATCATCTTCATTAAGTTTTCTGTCTTTAGGTTTTGCATTATCCATATTTCCAAACCTAAATGCTTTCATTAGTGCTCTTAAATCAAACCTATTGACTTTTTGATTTCCATCAACATCACCTTTTTGAGGACGATTTTTTGAAATTATGCCATCAGCACCTTTATCAAAATTGCTTCTTTCTTGAGATAAAGATTTCATTTGTCTCTGTAGATTTTGAAAACTTGCATTATTGGTTTCTTCGGAGGGATTAGAACCTCCGCTTGAGCCCATTCCATTTACACCATCGATACGCATATTCTTCTCCAACAACTTAAAGTTGCGGCCAAAGCTTAATATACATTGATTAAACTAAGATTAATTTAATACCCTGAATATTATTAATTCTTTCTAATTTAGAGTATTCGTCTCCTGCAGACAGCACAAAAGACCTTTAAATCCTGTTTTTTATAAAATTTACAGTCTGAATAATGCCTATTCTTAGCTGAATGAAGCTTTCCATCTGCCAACCCTCTAACAAATATATGAACTTTATCTCTATGGCAAAAAAGAATATTGTCTACTTGTTTAGTCTTTTCACTAAATAACTTTTTAGAATTATTTGTTTTTAACAATTGCCTTAGGAGATTTAGCTTATTTATAATTGCTTTTAAATAGTTATGCTTTACCATAAAGAACCTAAGAGTTACCTATATACCGTTTCTACCTACCGCCGGTTTTTTCGCTGCACTCCCAAAACCGGCTTTCCAGAGTACTTCCGGTCTGCCATTTATAATATCTTATAGATTTTACTGAATAAATCAGATAAAATCTTACCTTATAAGTTGGTTGCTTAAAAATATTATGCTAGCTAGGTAGTAACTATATACCTTTAATAGTACATCTAGTATTATACTTAAGTACAATATGGGCACTAAATTAAAAGGATCACAAGCTCTCTTAAAATGCCTGGTAAAAGAAGGTGTTAAAACTATTTTTGGCTATCCTGGTGGAGCAGTTCTTGGACTTTATGATGAGCTCTATAATCAAGAAGAATTAAGTCATATTCTTGTAAGACATGAACAATGTGCTGGCTTTATGGCAGATGGCTATGCAAGAATACTAGGCAAGCCTGGGGTTGTTTTAGCAACAAGTGGACCAGGTGCCACTAACATTGTTACAAGTCTTTGCAACTCCCATATGGATTCCATACCAGTCATTGCACTTACAGGACAAGTGCCTACAACAGGGATTGGAAAGGATTTTTTCCAAGAAGCCGATATAACTGGAATTACAATGCCTGTTGTAAAGCATAGTTATCTGCTACTTAATGCAACACAAATTCCTAAAACTATTAGAAAAGCATTTTTAATTTCTAGTACTGGTAGACCGGGTCCTGTATTAATTGACTTACCAAAAGATGTTTTAAACTCAGCTTTTGAATATGTTGATGGAATGGAAAACAAATTTACTTTACCTGGCTATAAACCTACCACTAAAGGTAATTCCCGCCAGATTCACCATGCATCCAAAGCAATTTTAGAAGCAAAAAAACCAGTTCTGTATATTGGAGGAGGGGTAATTTCAAGCAATGCATCACAAGAAGTATTAAAGCTTGCTGAAACTTGCTCCCTGCCTGTTGCGTATACCGTTATGGGAAAAGGAGCTTTTCCAGATAACCATTCTTTAAATTATGGAATGCTTGGCATGCATGGAACAGCATTTGCAAATCAGACAATTCATGAAAGTGATTTATTAATTGCTGTTGGTGTTCGATTTGATGATAGAGTAACTGGAAAAATAGAAACATTTGCACCGGATGCAAGAGTTATCCATATTGATGTTGATCCTGCAGAAATTGGAAAAAATCGTCATATGAGAGATGTAATAGACATTCCCATTGTAGGTGATGCAAAAGCTGTTTT
>JAHFBD010000265.1 GCA_023250175.1 Candidatus Melainabacteria bacterium | reverse complement strand
TCTTTGTTAATGCAAGACCTTTATTGTATAAAGCATCAAAATAATTAGGATCTATTTCTAAAATTTTATCATAACAAGCAATTGCTTCATTATGTTTAGAAATTGTAACAAGAGAATCTCCTTTAGAACATAATGCATCAAAATAATTAGGATCAATACTTAATGCAATATCATAACATAAAATAGCTTCATCATGTTTTCCAATTTTTGCAAGCAAATCTCCTTTGTTAAAGACTGGCTCAATAAACTGTGGATCTATTTTATTAGCTTTATCATAAAAAATTCCTGCTTTATCAAATTGATTAGTATAATAATAAAAATTTCCAATTAAAGTTTCTATCTGTTTGTCAGTGGAAATATTGTTTTTTTGTTCTAATGTTTTTGATAATAAATTGGCACGAACATTTAGAGTCCCTTCTATCTTTGATTTTAAATTACTAGGAATTTCTAATCTATTTTTTGAATCAACTTTTAGTTTGATTTTCTGTTCATTGAATAAACGCAAAAGAAGTGCATCTAAAATGCTGAGCTTATTTTGTTCTACGTTATATGCTGGGGCCATTCCTACACATAATTGAACTAGGAATTTCTAATATCGTGATATTTGATCAAATAGGCCAGACACCGCTTTATATGATAATTTTCTGTTTCTGAATCTGCTTGAAGGTAGGAATTATAGTAGTATTGGTAATAATGAGTATTTTAACACCTAGTTTAACATATGGGGCAGACAATAATTTTGAATTTGGTACAAGATTTATTCCCACAAAATTAGTTGAAGATAAAGAAGGAACAATTCAGATCTTCACAAAAAAAGGAACAAGCCTTGTGCCAGAGAAGATACCGGGATTAACTGTTACAAGTTTAGATTCTAAAATAATCCGTGTTCTCTCTGTTAAAGATAGTCAATCAGGATTTGTATCCGAAGTAACTGTTAAAGGAATTAAAGCTGGTACAACAAAACTATTTCTTGCTGCTCCAGGGTTTTCATCACAGGAATTACCTGTAACAGTTTATGGAAATGTCTTCAATCAGGAACAACTTCTTGTTAAAGTTGTTCCAGATACCTTTTCATCTGATGGACCATTCAGAGGATTAGTTTCTGTTGAGTTAGCTGATGCGGAAGGATTTCCAGTAAGAGCAGCAGAAGATGTTAGTGTTTCATTAAGTGTTGCAAATAATAACATACTTGACATATCTCAGGAAAATCTAGTAATAAAGAAGGGAGAATACTTTACTGGTACACATTTTATTATAAAAGATTCAGACAATGCTGGTACAACTAACATATTTGCCACAGCAAGCGGTATGGAAGCTAAAAGCAACACCATAACAGTAGACGAACAAGCTGAAGATCTACAAGTTAAACTCTATCTACTTCAAGAAAAAATCAATGTTTTTGGAAAAGCTGCTAAAGCACATGTAATAGTTCAACTTCAACTAAAAGATAGTGAAGAACCTGTCATTGCAAGTAAAGATATTACAGTAAAATACAAAGTAACTAACGATATTTTTACAAATCAAAATACAAGTCCTGATGCTAATATTGGGGACAAAACAGGTACTATTACGATAAAAAAGGGATCCTATTGGGGTCATGATACTTTTACTTTGTTGGGTGGACTACCAGGAAATTATCTTGTTACTATAACTTCAGGAGATCCACTGACATTAGAATCAGATACAATTCAAGCAGTTTTTTATGATCAGACTGTTGCCAATGCTCCATCAAACGATGGTGACAGATTTGTAAAATTTGAGGGATTACCAATATTTACGACTGGAAATAACGAATTGTTAGGTATTGTATCTCTAGAAGATGAACAAGATTTTCCAATCGTATCTGATAAGAATCTGGAAATAAAACTTGATTCATCTGATAGCGATTTTCTTTCAATTGATGATGTTTTTCTTCAAATTGGAGAAGGTTCGGCATTAGTTTTTGGTCAACTGGGAAATAGTATTCCAAATAGCATAAACAGCGGTGAATTTGAAATAAACCCAGTAGTAGAAGTACAAAGTGAATCTTCATCTCCAACTCAAGTTGAAGTTTTTGGACCAGCTGAAACGTCACTTCAACTAGTTGCAGAACCATTAATTACTAAAGTTCTCAAAGACTCTGAATTTCCAATTGTTTTATATTTTACAGAAAATTCTCAAATTACAGAATTTCCTAAAAACTCAAATCTATTTGTTTCACCAAGTAAAATCTTTGATGTAGAAACAAAACCAGTTTTTAGTGGAGATGATCTAATTATGTTAAACACTAAAGCCATTGATTCAGGATCTGACACTTTACAATTTACTGTTAACGACTTTCCAGATGCTACACTGACTATTGAAAGTTTATCTTTAAAACCAGCCAACATCATTATTGATCACTCTGAAACAATTTTCACAGGAACTAATGACGTTTTTTCAGTTCAGCTTGTAAATTCTCAAAACCTTCCGGTTTTTGCTACTGAAGATATGGAAATAACTTTTGTTGTAAATGATGAATCAATAATCCAAATTCCACATACTCTAACAATTAAAAAAGGTGAATACTATACTCTATTTGATGCAGGACCAAAAACAAGTGGTGTTACAGAAATATCTGCATTATCAGAAGGATTACCACTTAGCACAACAAATATTAAAATTTCAAGTCTTGTACCAAGTCTTCTTCTAAACGCACCTGAAATTATTGAAAATGGTGATGAATTTACTGTAAAGCTTGAAGCTAAACAAGATGATCTTCCTCTTTCAGGATTGGGAGTACAATGGAATGTAGATGGCGGTATACTTCAATTATC
>JAHFBD010000264.1 GCA_023250175.1 Candidatus Melainabacteria bacterium | reverse complement strand
CATTTATTTGATAGAGATAAAAATGAAGTACTTGATACGAAAGAGATGTTTGATTATATAAATGTTGCTATTGATAATGGTGATGGTCTTCTAACTTACCCTGAATTTTGTGAAGCTGCTCACAGATTTGCAAATCTTGACTCGAAAGATGGTACTCATTGGCAGCTTTATAGTGAAGTAGCGCAAGAACTCACTGAGCCTTATATTAAGCAGTCTATTCCTCTTAAAGAAGGCAATCTCTCAAGGCAAAAAATCGAATCAGTATTGAAAGAACTTATAGAAATAGAAAAGCTAAATGTCTCCAAAGAACAGATAGATTTTACAGTGAAGGCTAAGGCTCTACAAGGTGAAAGCTTTAAGTACTTAGAAAATGATGCAAAATTTAGACAAGCAACAGAAGCAAATCTTTTAAGACAAAAAGCAGTAGATTTCCTAATGGATAATCCTATCTGGATAGAAAAATTGTTTAAATAAGTTAGGTAATTGTTCTCTCTAAGTGATTAACACATTGGTTTTCCAAATGTGTTACTATAAACAGCCAAAGTTTAAAAACTATTGAGACGTAGTCATGAATAAAATCAATATTATACAAAATGGCGCAGTTTTTTCTTTGCAAGGCATCAATCCTAGAAAGAAAAACAACAGTACTAAGCTTTTTGAAGTCGATAGAGTTCGACCCATTTTACCTCCTGATGTACGAGCGGTACTTGCTAAAGCATTTCCTATTATGAAAGAGCTTGTTTTGCAAGGTGGCTCTATTATGGAGACTTACAGACAAAACAAAATAAACTTTGATATAAAATCTGATGGTTCGCAGGTAACTGCTGCTGATAAAGGGATTCAGGAAATGTTTTTTAACAGATTAACAAAAGAGTTTCCATTTTTTAGGATAACAGCGGAAGAAGTCCTTGAAGGGAAATATAAATTAATTAGCAGTTTAAATCTTACATCAGATTTTCGTTTCGTTATAGATCCTATTGATGGAACATCTCACTTTATCGATCCTAATAAAACACGCTTTGGTAGCACTATTGCACTAATGTTTAAAAATGAAGTTATAGGAGCTGTATTTTATGCTCCAGAGTTTAATATTGATGGGTATTATAGCAATCGATGGAAGGGATCACTTTTTGAGGCTTCAGAGTTAAGCAATGAAGTATTGTTAAATGGAAAACCTGTGTACATAGATAGTAACAAAAATAATTTTACTAATAGCCCAATTGTTTTAGAAGATGTAGTCCAAGATGGTTTAAATCTTAAAGATTTCAGAAAGTTGTCAGGGACTGGGTCTGATGTGCTTACACTATCGTTAGTTGCATCAGGATTAAATGATGCACCAGTTATTATGGCAAATGGTGGTTATAACGGTAGCGGCGGCTCCCATTTATGGGATATGGTAACTGGAACCTACTTTATCGAAAAAGCTGGTGGTGTTGCTTGGAATAGAAATGGAGAAAATGTTTTCCCTCTTATAAATGAAGCTTCTGTTACAACAGGTCCAATTTATAATGGTGAATACTTTGCGGATCATCCAAATGCAATAAAAAAACTTTTAAATCTTTTCAATATATAAGCTACTGATACTTAAACTTTTCTTTCCTAAGTTTAATTTTCTCCATTGCTTCTTCTATGGGCTTATCTTCACCACATACAATATGATCAATTACTCTCCAGTAAACTTTCATATAAATCTCTGCAAAATAAGGAAGTAATGGATCTGATTTTTCATTTTCTTCAATATGAAATTTATTACCGTTAAGTTTTATTGAACCACCAAATTCTGGAAGAGATATTGTTCCTTGTTCAGCTATAGGATCTAGTTTTATTGAGGTTTTCATATTGTGTTTCCCACTCTCACCTAAAACAAAAACCTCATCACAGCCCGAAAACCTTCTAAAATTCATATCAAAAACATCTTTTAGCCCATACTTCTCACTTTCAAATCCAATTTTAAAACTTGTACGAGTATCATTAGTAAAAACATCACGATTTTTACTAATAAACTCTCTAAGCCCTTTCCAGGGCGAAACCACTATTGGAAGATATATTCTATTCATGTATTTAATTGACTTAACGATAGCAGAAACTAATTTATTTTGCAATGATTTGCAATCTTACGTATATAGATAAATGTTAACTATACTTTCTTTAATTAAAAATAGCAGTATCCCTGCTTACTGTTAAGGTGAGTTTGCCTATGGGTAAAAGTAATAAGTGCATAAATAATAACTTAAGGAATTAAAATGAAAAATATTACTAATAAAAACATTCGTCTTATAGTTTTATTAATTATAGGTTTTATGACTGGTGGTATTGTAGCAAAAGCTCAACAAGCAAATGGATGGACGCAAACAGTAAATAACTTAACTGTACCAATTTATTGGCAATATAATGCAAACAATAATTCATTAACTCAAACCAATGCACCTGTAAATGGCAATAAGGCTACTGCTGATGCTTGCATTGCTATTGTTCAGCAGCAAGGTAATCGAGCACAGTTAGGCCAAGGTATTAGATGCTGTGGAGTGTTTCCAGAATCAGATGGTACAGAAAGATTTTTACTAAAACTGCTCCCATTAAATTTACAAGGGTTGATATTACAAGCAGGAAATAGTGCTGTTAGAAAAACACTATTTAATTACTGTATATGTGGTTGTGCTCTCAATGCTGCTCCTAATGGAGCAAATACTGCTAGATTATGTCAAGGACCGCCTGTACAAAACAGACAAAGAAATGGAAAATTACTTAATCAGGTACAAAGCCCGACTGTGGCAGAGACATCTTTTACTTGTCTCTCAGATATTACTTATA
>JAHFBD010000085.1 GCA_023250175.1 Candidatus Melainabacteria bacterium | reverse complement strand
AATTGATTTTTTAGATTCCACAAGATCACGAATAAGATCAATTGTTCCTGTTATTGTTCTGCCAACCCTGCATGTTAAACCGATAATTTCTCCACGGCGATTTCTTACACAGCTTATTCTATGTAACGTCCTTGCTATCCCTGCTCTATTGTCTGAAGTAAAATCACCGACTCTATTTACAGCATAGTTTATATCACCCAAAGTTACAGGCTCATTTTCCAAGTCCACTCTTTTTCCATTAAAGAATCTAGCCTCTGCAGGACGTCCATAATCAATCACAATTTCAATTAAGCTACTTAAATCGTTTTTTTCTAATGTAGTCCGTATTTTATCAGGAAGAATATCTAATAATAATGGTAAGTCTTGTGCTGGAACAAAATCTTCTTTACTTTTATGTTCAGTTTTCACTTTTCAACCTCCTGATTTAACCCTACTGATTGAACTAAGTCTTTAGCAATTCTAACAGCATTTTGTAGTTTATTTTCATCATTTAAATCATCTAAATATGGCATTAGTTGTTTTCGTGCATAAGAACCAATAGCAACACCATTAATATTTATACCTAATTCAATTGCTCTGGAAAATGAATCTTGATTAGTACCACCCGAGATTTGCAAATATACTGGCAAGTTTTCCTTTTGTATTATATTAGCCACATGAAGACACTTACTATCCATTGTACTTGCATCTTTACCCACATTATTCCCATTTTTCATATTTCTATATATTTTTTCTCCCCCACCACTCATAGGAATTCCATCACATTGTAAGATAATACCCTCACCAGCTAATCTATAACACAAATAAGCAGCCGCTTTAATATTCTCATCACTTAAAAGCTCACTCCCTATACTAAAAGAAATTAAATCTAACTTATTTACCAAATCTTTAATCTCATTTAAGACTAGCTCTAAATTATAAATATTTTCACCAAAATGAAACTCAATTACAGTAATACCAAGAGCAATCATTTCTTCCAATGTTTCTTTTGGTGTAGGTTTAGTATCAAGCATCTTTAAAGCAGAAGTATGACAGTAAGAAGGACAAGCTCCACAGCCAAAACATCTTTCTAAAGAATAAATAAATTGCTTGCGATTTTCTGATTTGTCTTTTCTTTCAACTTTAAATGCTTCAGTAGGACAAGCTTTTACACAAACTCCACAAACATCACACAAATTATAGTCTACTTCTACTTTTCGAAAATGCGGGTCTTTATCTAACTGAATACTAGCCATAGGAATAGGTTTAAGAAGTGATGGTTGGACTCTAAGGGCTCTTTCTATACCTTTTTTTGCTGCAAATATTACATCAGCAGTAGGTGCAAGGTCAATCACATGTGCACCTGCTAAAGCAAAAACAAAAGACAAATTCTCTACCATCTGAACATCAGTTAAACTAGCACCACAAACCAGTTTAAAAAAATGTCTCTTTTCTAAAGCATTAATTATATGATTTATGTCAGCACGATTTGTCTTAGATGAAACACTAGCCATTACACAGTCCTCGCTGTACCCGGAGCGCTTACTACATAACCTGGTGGACAAGGGGCATATACATCACATTCATAGTTACCTTTTTCTTTGTTTTTAAATCCATTAATAAACGATTCTCTAGGATTTGCTTCAAATTCATTAAGAGATGGTTTCATTATTTCTCGCAACAACAAAGGTTCATGCTCTGCGCAGCATATTTTATCTATTGCAGTTCTTATTTTCTCTTGAATCTTACTAGTAAAGTTTTTCCCAACAAGCATTAAAAGACCTATTTCATTAGCACTTTCAACCTCTATAGAATAATTCTTATACATATTATAGGCAAAATCTACACCCGATTGATTATATGGTTTTAAATATATTTTAAAACTATCATCACTATTAAATAGTTTAACTCCTTCTATCTTTTCTAATTCACTCCTAAACAAATTAGCCTGATCAAATAAGTTTTTAATTTGACTTCCATTCGTTTCTACAAAATCATTTCTTGTAAGTTCTAAAGAAAGCAACAATAAAAAAGATGGGCTTGTAGAAGAAACAAGATCTAAAGAACGCTGAATATCATTATATGTAAAGAAATGGTTATTAATTAAATGCAGTACACCTGTTTGAGTAAGGCTTCCTAAAGACTTATGCCAAGACTGAATTGCAAGATCTGCATCACAACATAATGAAGACTGGAGAGAATGATCTGAGTTTAAAAAATACAAATGTGCTCCATGTGCCTCATCAACTATCAAAGGAATATTTTTTCTATGACAAATTTCTGCTATAGCTTTTACATCTGAAAGCACTCCTTCATACGTCGGTGAAACGATTACACAGCCTACAACATCAGGATTTTTCACAATGGCTTCTTGGACTTTATTTGGATCAACCCTAGAAAAGACATTCCATTCTTCCAAGAATTCAACATCTATCCAAACAGGCTCAAGTCCACTTAAAATCACACCATTGATTACAGATTTATGAACATTCCTGGCTAATAAAACTTTCTTGCCATATTTATTTAAAGCAATCATTGCTGCAAGTAACCCACTACTAGCACCACCTGTTAAATAAAAGGTATGAGAAACATCAAAAAAAGATGCTGTAATCTTTTCAGATTGATAGATTGGATTATCTTCTCCAGAAACATCATATCCACTTACTTCCGAGATATCAAGATTATAAAGTCCCTCAGGAAGAATAGAATTATTTTTAACTCCTGAGTGAAATGGAACATGCATACGAATAGGCTCTTTTGAAAGATAGTCTTGAAGAGTACTTAGTATAGGTAATTGAAGTTGTTTGTTTTTATCCATTTTAATCTATTAAATACAGGCCAATAAGTTTATAAAATATCAGCACCTTAAATTGGTACAACCTCATATATTTTCTTTTCAACAGTAGCTTGTCTAATTGCTTCATATAATACAATACCAACAGAAGTTGATAGATTTATACTTCGTGCTTTTCCATTCATTGGTATTGAAATTACAGAATCTTTATTCTTAGCATTGTTTAAAGTCTCCTCACTTAATCCTTTTGTCTCACTACCAAATATTAAAAAGTCATCCGGTGTAAATTCAACTTCCCAAATATTTTTCTTACCACGAGTTGATAAAAACCAAAATTTTGATTTGTTATATTTTAAATAAAAATCCTGCCAGCTTTCATGCTCTTCTATATCTAATAAATGCCAGTAATCCAGCCCAGCTCTTTTTAGCTCTTTATCAGTAATTTGAAAACCCAAAGGATGCACTAAATGTAGCTTTGTATTAGTTGCAGCACAAAGTCTAGCTATGTTTCCTGTATTAGGAGGAATTTCTGGTTCAACCAAAACAATATTGAATGGACGAGAAACCAATAATTTTTGCTTTGAACGAATAACCATATGCTAATTATAATGTTTTTACCTACCGCCAGTTTTTTCGCTGTGCTCCCAAAACTGGCTTTCCATAGTGCTTTTAATCTACTATTTATAACACCTTACAGATTTTACTGAATAAATTAGATAAAATCTTACCTTATAAGTCATTTACTTAAAAATATTATGTTAGCTAGGCAATAACAAGCTTAATTAAAACTTGTTATACCATTTTATTCAATCTTGCAGAGTCTGCAAAAAATCTAGGCTGAGCTGAATACACAACGTATTATTGCCATTTCCGAATGCCCTGGCGGGAACCATTAACGCTTAGTTAATGGTCGGATGGGCGGAAAGGCAATATGAAGTGTTGTATTCTCAAAACTTACACCTCTTCAATGTTGTATTATATAAGCTATGACAGCAACAATGACAATATCACAGCATTTAAAACACGCTATTGATGTATTAGAAATAGAAGAACAAGCAATTAAGGACCTGATTACAGACCTAACACATAATCAAACTCAACTTTTTAATGAAGCAATTGAAATTTTACTCTCCTGCAAAGGAAGAATAATTATAACTGGAATGGGAAAGTCTGGCCATATAGGAAGTAAAATTGCTGCGACTCTTGCCAGTACTGGTTCTCCTGCATTTTTTATTCATCCAGCAGAATTAAGTCATGGTGATTTTGGTATGCTCACAAACCAAGACATTATGCTTGCTTTATCATTTAGTGGGGAAACAGACGAACTAAAAAAAGTTTTGTTTTACATTAAAAGACTTGGAATAAAATTAATTTCAATTACAGGTAATGAAGGCTCAACACTTGCTACAAATAGTAACATTGCTCTTTTTGTAAAAGTACACAAAGAAGCCTGTCCATTAAATCTTGCTCCCACTGCCAGCACTACAGCTACACTGGCTTTGGGAGATGCAATAGCTATCACATTAATGCAAGCAAAAAACTTTACCAAGGAAGATTTTATAAGATCTCATCCTGGAGGTTCTCTTGGAAAAAGCATGATTAAAGTTAAAGACATTATGAGAGAAGAAAAAGATATTCCTACCGTGTACGAAGAAACTTCTTTCTATGAAATACTAAATGAGATTACTAATAAAAAAATAGGTTTCACAACTGTTCTAAATAATAAATCTGATTTAATTGGTGTAATTACTGATGGTGATATTAGAAGAGCTCACATTAAATTTAAAGACACTGTTAACACTAAAGCTGGAAAAGATATTATGAGCCTAAGACCAAAAACTATAAAAGAAAATGAGCTTGCAGTAAGCGCACTGAAAGACATGGAAGAATATAGAATATCCGATTTAATTGTAGTAAATGAATCAAACAAACCTGTTGGTATTGTAGATTTAAAAGATCTATTAAAAGCTGGAATAATTTAAAGGGAGATAATAAAAATGAAAAAAACAAAGCAAACAAAAAAAATTATATTTTCTAAAAAAACAGTAAATAAAGCAAAAAACATAATCCTATCAACCCTTATCACTGGTACAGTTACTAAACAATGAGCAATCAAAAAAAGCATCTAGCTGTCCTTGCATCAGGCTCTGGTACAAATTTACAAGCAGTTATTGATGCAATAAAAAACAATAAACTAAAAGATACAGAAATTTCAATTGTTATTTCAAACAAATTAAATGCTTATGCTCTGGAACGAGCAAAAAAAGAAGGAATTAATAGCATTTTCATAAATCCAAGTGATTTTAAAACCAATCTTGAATTTGATAAAAAAATAGTTGAAGTTTTAAGTAATTATTGTATTGATTTAATAATACTTGCTGGTTATACAAAAATTCTCTCTATCGAACTTATAAATACCTTCTCAAATAAAATCATAAACATTCATCCCGCATTATTACCTAATTTTGGTGGAAAAGGAATGTACGGACAAAACGTTCATAAAGCTGTATTAGAAAGCAACACTAAAGAAACCGGTTGTACTGTTCATTATGTAACTGAAGAAGTTGATGCAGGACCAATTATTGCGCAAAGAAAAGTGCCTGTTTTATCAAATGACACTATAGAAACATTATCAAACAGGGTTTTACAGGAAGAGCATAAGATTTTACCGGAAGCAATTGAATTGGTTTTATTTAACCAAAAAGCCTTACAAAACACTTATAATACTTAGAATCATGTTTTTAGTTTTATTAACAATATTTTTTCTCTTTACAGCTATTTATTTTTTATTTTTCTCAAGTGGAAATCTTGTGGACTGGCAGTTAAAGCTATATTTAAAACTTGGGATTCTAAAGATAGAAAATCATAGAGAAGATGCCATCCAGCCAAACAGCCTTGATGTTCACTTGGGTGATCATTATGCGATTCAACTAAACGATGGTTCATTTGAAGAGATTATTACTGATGAATTTATTTTAAAACCTGGTGATTTTGTTTTGGCAACGACTCAAGAATATTTTTATTTTGGCTCAACAACTCATGGTGTTCTTCAAGGCAAATCTAGCTGGGCACGAGTAGGTTTATATGTAGAATCTGCAGGGCTTTTTGATTCGGGTTTTGAAGGTGTAGCTGTAATAGAACTTACAAATCAAGGGAAAGCCCCCCTAAGACTTATAAATGGACAACCAATAGCACAAATGATTTTCCAGAAAAACTTACCAGTTTTAAAATCATATAAGTGTAAAGGACATTACAATGGGCAAAGGAATGCAAAACAAACCTGGATGAAAAATGTAGTTGAAAAAACTCGGCAAAAAATCGTCGTGGATTTTGAAAAGGCAAATTCAATTTAAATGAGGAAATAATTATGTTAACAAGTGACTGGTTTTTTGAAGATGATATGCCTTTAGCTACTGCCTTCAAAATTAAGCGTTCTTTATACTCAATTCAAAGCAAATACCAAAAAATAGATGTTCTTGAGTCTGTTAAGATGGGTAACATTTTATTGCTAGATAACAAGGTAATGGTCACAGAAAAAGATGAATTTTATTACCATGAAACGATTACCCACACAGCTCTTTCAATTCACCCAAACCCAGTCAAAGTCTTAGTTATTGGAGGGGGCGATGGCGGCACAATACGAGAAGTATTAAAATACAAAACTATAAATCAAATTGATTTAGTAGAAATTGATGAAGAAGTAATAAATGTTTCTAAGAAATTTTTCCCTGATGTAGCAAAAGAGTTAAACAACTCAAAAGTAAAGATCAAAGTCAATGATGCAATTGAATTTATCAAAAGTACACCTGAAGCTACTTATGATGCAATACTATGTGATTCTACAGATCCTGAAGGCTTTGCTGTTGGTTTAATAAGTAAGGATTTTTACAAAGACATAGGCAATTCCTTAAAAGATAAAGGGATTTTTATTTGTCAAAGTGGATCTGTTTTAATTCAAGAAAAAGAATTTGAAACTGCTTTAGAAAATCTAAGAACATCTTTCAAATATGTAGATGCTATCGTTTCAACCATCCCGAGTTATCCAGGCGCACTCTGGTCTTTTTTAATTGCTTCTAATAGTCCTTTTGATAAAAAGGTGAAAAACATTCCAGCTGGACAGACAAAGTATTGGAGTCAAGAATTACAAGAGAAGTTGTTTATTAAACCAAACTGGCTACAAGAGAAATATTTCTCCTTAAGTTTAAAAACATAATCATGACAAGATTCAAAAATAAACTATCTGAATTATTTGGAACAGATCTAAGATCACTTGCAATACTTAGAATAGGCATTGCTCTTATTATTATTATTGATTTACTGTTCCGTTTTTCAGACATAACAGCTTTTTACTCTGACGAAGGAGTCTTGCCACGCAAGGTTTACCTGGATTATTTTGATAATTGGTACGTGTCTTTAAATTTAATAAATGGACTCCCACAAATACAAGCACTTTTATTTTTAATAACAGAGATTTTTGCTTTTTTGTTTCTCGTGGGTTTTCATACTCGTTTTATAAATATAATATTGTGGTTTTTAATGACTTCGATAAACATGCGAAATCAGTTTATCCTTACTGGTGGAGATATGTTACTAACAGCACTTTTATTTTGGGGAATGTTTTTACCACTTGGGGCTCGGTTTTCAATCGACAGCCTAATTATAAACACAAAAAAACTTCCTAAGACTATTTGTTCATTAAGTACCTTTGCTATTTTATTTCAAATTGCTCTGGTCTACATATTTTCAGCAATAAATAAAATTGGTCCTGAGTGGTATAAAGATGGAACGGCTGTTTACTATGCACTAAGCATGGAACAATATACAACACCTATCGGTAATTTTATCCACCAATTCCCACGATTCATGAAGCTATTAACATTTGCAATTGTTTGGTTTCAGGCTCTAGGACCTCTACTATTATTTACTCCATTTTTTACAGGCATAATACGGACTGTAACTGTCTTTGGCTTTTTTATAATGCAGCTTGGTTTTGGTTCATGTTTAACTGTTGGTATATTCCCTTTTATAACAACAGTAGCCATCTGTACATTTCTTCCAGAATGGTTTTGGGACAAACTAGCACCTAAGTTTTATCAAGTTATTCTAGCAAGGTCTTCAAGTCAAGTTTCTTCTATTAGTAAACATTTTGAGCAATCTGTTTTAAACAATTCTTTTATAAAAAATATAAATTTAAGATTCCCTCCCAAAGAAATATCTATAAAGACATCAAAAATTAGTGGTTTAATTATTGTTTTTTTTCTGGTTCATATTATTACCTGGAATATACAAAGCGTTGAACATTTTAAATATAAAATGCCGGATTGGTGGACGCGGGTTGGTTATATGTTTTGCCTTCATCAAAAATGGTTGATGTTTGGATCAAATACTCTAAAAGAAGATTTTTGGTATGTAAATCCAACAAAATTAAAAAATGGACTTTTTGTTGATTTATTTACTGGTGGCAAAGCAATTACCTGGGACAAACCAAAAGACCTCTCTGGAATGTATAAAAACCATCGTTGGAAAACATATATAAGAAATCTCTGGTCAGGTAGTAATATTTTTTATGCTCCATTTGGACAATATGCCTGCAATAGTTGGAATAAAACTCATTTAGAGGATTCTAAGATTGAAGAAATTGAGTTTTACTATGCAAAAGAATATACACTTCCTAGTTATAAATACTCTAAACCAACCTATGGTTTGATGTATAAGCACAAGTGTTATTAGAAAATAGTTTTTAAGAGGTTCTCACAAAAAGCACTTTTCTATATCATTCCAATGAAAATGGGAATCCAAAACTATGAAATAACAGTATTTTAAACTAGATTTCCCGTTAAGTTTAAGATCAAAACCCACATAAGAAAATAGCCCCTCGTTCATAGAGGCTATTTTATATTTATTATTTTATTTTCAACCAATCAACTCATTATTGAGGAGGTGGTGGTTGTGTTCCACTTGGTGGTGGTGGCTGTGTTCCACTTGGTGTTGGTGGCTGTGTTCCACTTGGTGGTGGTGGTTGTGTTCCACTTGGTGGTGGTGGCTGTGTTCCACTTGGTGGTGGTGGCTGTGTTCCACTTGGTGGTGGTGGCTGTGTTCCACTTGGTGGTGGTTGTTGAAACCCGCCACTTGGAGGAGGTTGTTGAAACCCGCCGCTTGGAGGAGGTTGTTGAAACCCGCCGCTTGGTGGAGGTTGTTGAAACCCGCCG
>JAHFBD010000084.1 GCA_023250175.1 Candidatus Melainabacteria bacterium | reverse complement strand
TGCACAGACTAATGCACAATCATGACCTTGAAGACCTCTTACTACTGCGGGATCAGCCTCCAGTTTAGCTAACAGTGCTTCATCTAAAATCAATGCTGGTTTTTTACCACTCGTAGGTGTTCCACTATTAATCTGTACTTTTTTATCCAGTCCTCCCTTACCTTGAAAGTAAGCAATGTTATCTCCTAATGTAGACTGACTGGGGTCTACACAAAATTCTAGATTTTTTGCTTGTTGTACTTCAAATAGTTCTCTATTTAATTTATGTAAACCATCCATACTTCCATATTTAGTAGCTTTTTGTAATAAATGCAATGCTGCCTCTATCTCAATGGGAGACGAACAAGATGCTAATAATACTTCAACCTCTTTTTGAGTAAATGGCATTAATTGTTCATCAAGAGTACTTACTACATGAGATTCATTTAGTTTATCTTTTTGTCTAATGCCTTTTTCTGGTTCACCATGCTCTCGTGCAGCTTTAATTTGTCTGCGACGAGTAAGGTGAGTTTTTACATCTTCTTTTAATTGGGTTTTTACTGGACAGTCTTCAGTTTTAACTTTAGGCAAACCCTCTGTTAATTTTTTCGAGGGCGCAGAAACTGGAGTAGAATTACAATGTGGTTCCTGATGTGCTGATGGAGTTGTTTTATTTTGAGCTTTATGTTCAACATAACGATTAACACGGTTTCCTATATAACCTCCTACATAGCTGCCTCCTATATGTTGCACTGCTTCTTCTAATGATAGCTCTCCATGAGCAGCTACGCTGCTTGCCATACCTACTCCAGTAAGAGTAGTCGCTTCAGTTAGAAATGAGCTTCGTAATACTTGCCCTTTGCTTACATTAAGTCCTTGAGAGAGAGCTGTTTGTGTACTAGCTCGTGCTGCTTGAAATTTTGCTCCGACTCCTCCGCTAAATATGCCAGTTAAAATACTTACAGCACCTCCGCGCAAGATCTGAGATGTGGTTAGTTTACGTTCTTCCATAAAGCGCTGGCGCATTTGAGCAACTTCTTTTTGAGAAAGTATTCTTCCTTCTTCCCTTTGAGTTTTATCAACAAGCTCTCTAAACTCAGCATTTGCCTGAACTAATTGATCTGCTGTACCTACTACTGTTGAAACTGTAGCACCAGCTCCACCTGCTGCTGAACCTGCAAATAGCTTTGTACCTAATGTTGCTCTTGCTGCAACCTGTCCGGTTCCTGTAACTAATCTTGCTACACCAAAACCACAAGCAGTACTAACAGCACCTATACAAGAAGACTTAAAATCTTGTATTGTATTTTTCCATGCTTCTTTCCATGCTTCTTTAGTACCTCCATTTGCTATAGCAGTAGCTACATTTGTAGCTGCACCTACAGCTGTACCAGCTAAAATACCTGCTCCAATTGCAATAGCTACACCAATAATACCTACACCTGTAGCCATTAAAGCTCCGGTAACTACAGTAGCTGCTATTACTACTGCTACACTACGAACTGCTCCCCATAAACGTCCCCAGAAAGATTTCTTAGGAGGTTCTTGTTGTTGAGGTTGTTCTGTCTGTTGTTTAGTTCTTGTAGTTCCAATATATTGGTCAGGAGTAGAAGATGCAGGCGACGTTTGGGAAGTAGCTTGTGGACCTGAAGTACTTGTAGGAGGAGGAGATCTCCTAGGAAAAAATAAAGATGTTATATAGCTTATAAATAAAAGCATAAGCCCCTGTCTATTCGAATCCACCCAATACTACAAAGGCCTTTTTTAATTTTTTTTAACTCGTAAAAGATTAAGTTATTCTAATTTTTCCAATTTAAATCTTAAATTATTTAAGCTAGCTGGTAACCTAACTTGGTTTCTACCTACCGCCAGTTTTTTCGCTGCACTCCCAAAACTGGCTTTCCATAGTGCTTCCAGTCTGCTATTTATTAAGTTATTTACTTAGAAATATATGCTAGCTAGTAACCTAACTGGCTTCTTCCAACCTTTTAAGAAGATCAATTACATTAGCTTTTTTCATAGGTACTACATTGACTTGTGCTGCAATTCTTAATAAGTCAATAGCTGGTGTTTTTATAATCTCTTGTGCAAGATTTTTTAATACCTCTTCTTTTTTATCTTCAGGTATTGATTGCATGGCTCGGTTTAATTCGCTTGGCTCATGTGTTTTAGGCTTATATTGACAAAGATTGCTTTGAGAAAGCTTTTGTTGAAGGACCTTTAAACCCGTGATTATGTCTTTGTTATATGAAGTATCCGGTTCACTTATTTTTTTGCTAAGACTTAAATCTGCCAACAAATTATCTCCGCCAGTAGACAGTATCTCTACTGCATGTGAAGCAATTTCCTGTCCAGTATCACCATTTTGATAGATTTCCTCTCTTAACTCATGTGTCATTTCATGAGCAAATACTCCTGTAAAAAATTGTTGCCAGCAATTAATCTCATCTTTTGAGTTGTTTTCTATAGCCTCTAAAACACAGTCTACATAAGAATATGACACCTCAATTCCAAAAAACCCTCGAACCCTCATAGCATAATCTTTTTCACCTACTATCTCAAAACCTGATTGTACTTCTAAACCACCACTTACAAAATCTTTAGCAGCCATATAAGAGTTCACAAGCAATTTTTCACATTCTAAAAGTCTTTTTTGTTTTTCAGCATCTTGACTTATTAAATATTCATATAGTTTTGATTCTTCAGGAATAGGTTTATAGGGAAAATTATAAAATAAAGCAGCATCACTTTTTACCCACACTAACATCCAGGCAGAAGGTTTATCTGGCACACTAGCAACAATTTTGGCATATGCATTAATAAATGGAGATAGATTCTTCCATATATTTTTTTCATTACTTTCTTTTATCTTTGCTTGATTAGCTATTGAAGTTTCTGTTGGATTTATATTTTGTGGTTGTTTAGTCTTTATATCTTGAAATTTATTGTTAGCACCATCATCAACTCCTTGATGATAAAGTGTTGAATTTAACAATTGCCTGAACGGATATATTCTATTAATAGGTAACATATTTTAAAATGCTAATAAGACTGTCAGTTAACTATACTGTCATTCCCAACTTGATTGTCCCCTCCGCCTTGGTGGAGACGAGGCGAGGAGGATCCAGGCTAAAAGATAACTGATACTATTCTAAGGATTGGATAATTGTATCAAAACTAATTAGCAACTGCAATTGTAAAGATTTTCTTACTATGTACAGTGCAAAATATTAGTCCAGTAGTTGTTTTATTTTCTCTGAGAATGTTTCCATGTTGATAGAGATTTGGGGGATAAAAGCATCTAGATTTTGACTAATAGTTTCCTCAATTATATTAGTTTCATTTGTGGAATAGCCTATTATAGGAGTTGAATGATTATCTTGTTCTCTCAAATGCTTGATTAAATCAGCAATTTCTTTATCAGACTTTGTGACATCTAATAAAAGCAGGTTCGAGTTTGCAGTTGGGAGCATTGATACAATTTGATTTGTAGAATTTATAGAAACTGCTTCATGACCACATATTTGCAATGCAAGTTCAATAGCTTTTAAGTAAGGTTCATTATGTCCAAAAACAATAACTTTTTTTTGCTCTGTATAATGTTTTGCTTCTTGTTTCTGAACATACTCTAGTACTTCAGAATATAGTATTCCAGACTGCAATAAGACAAAAGCAGGATATAATTCTAATTCTTCTCTTTTGATTCGGACTTTGAGCAACCCTTTAAAAAGTGAATATCCATTTATAAAATCTTCTATAAATATTTTTAACCCCTCTTTATTTACACAGTACCTATTAAAAAAGTCATAAGCTATTGTAGAAAGTCTTTCCATATCATAAGAATATTTTTTTGCTAATTCTTTTGTTTCTTTATTGTTTAGCAAGAGTGGGTATAATTCTTTATCTTCCTTTTCTAAATGAGCAAATAAAAGGTCAGTTATTTTTTTTAACTTCTCAGTAGAGTTTTCTAAATCACCTGGTCCATTAGCTTGATGATCTATTTCATACATAGTTGAAATAATTGACCTATGTTCAGATTTTAAACTTTTTATAAAACTTATATGATTGTCTTGAGTTTGACTCATGGTAAAATTCTTTCTTTGTTATGTGCTTATACTATAAGTATACTTAATTTTTATTAGAAAAGAGTGGATTTAGCCCTGACGAAGCAATCTGCTAGCGCATCACAAGGGTATGCCTTATGCTTTAGATGCCGCTGTTAAAAAACTCTCTAAAAATTCTTTTCTTTCTCTTGAATTCATTCCATGAATACTATTAAAGTTATTTAGAGAACTAGCTAACACTGCATTCTCATTATTTTTTATAGTACTCTTGGGGGTAAAGCTTGTGAAATATATACCTTCACTTGTGTGATTACTTGGATTGTTAGAATAAAAGTAACCCTGAGGATCTTGCCTATTCCAGGTATCAAATCGTGCCATTAAATCAGCAAACTTCATTCTGTGAATATAAGTGTTTGCATACTCTACACCTGTATTGTTTTTACTTTGCAAGTATGTAATATATTCTCTATACCATGAGTTATAGTAATCAAGTGGACCCGAGTTGTCTGTCATCACATCAATAATTAAAGAAGCATTGTCAGGAGTAGTACTTGCACCAGCAGTAGTATAAGTAGACTCAGTAAGAATCCTTAAACTCATAACAGGAATATTTTTTCTCTCATCAAAATATTTTTTTATTCCATCTAGCTGTCTACCTGAATAACATGAGCCAGCCCAGATTGTAATATCTATTTGTTCACAAATAGGTTTGCCCTTATAGTTCATTGACAATACTTTAGCAAGATCTTCACCAGTAAAAGATGTATCAGATGCCCATATTCTTCCATCATTACTACCATGTGCTCCATAATGAAACATAAAGGTTGATTTTTTCTCATCAATTGCTTTTTTAAGAGCACGTTCAAAATTAGTCAGAATATCACTTCTAGTTGCTGTTTCTATTCTAGGAAAATTAGAAATTCCATACTTGCGCAACTCTCTTTCAAATATTTCTTTATGTGGTCCATCTATACACATGGCTTCAATAGACATGCCATATTGGTTATGGTACATATCTACTGCTCTTGCCATATCTGATTCCATACCTGGCAGGTTGCCCAAGACTAAAGCAACCATTGATGCTCCATTCTGTCTTGGGAAGTCATACCTATATGGCTGCATCCAGGTTAGATATTGCTCTTTTAATTCTTCTTTATGTTGTGTGAATTTTCTTTCAAGTAAACCAGCAACATCTTCTCTTGACCTGGTATTCATTACCTCATCATAACTTAATGCAATACGAACAGGGTTTTGATTTTTACCTAAAAAGTAATTTTGATCTATAAAAATAAACTCGGTAGGATATTTTTTAACTCCAAGGCATACTAAAGAAAGATTATTACCTTGATTAAATATATCGAGTCCTGTTGTTGGATAAGGATTATTAGAGGGTAAAAGTTGTGGATTTAATCTTTGCAGTTCACTATTTAAAAATCGTTCCCTGGCTTCAAATCCATTTAATCCACGAAGCTCATCTGCAATACTCTCTGCTTCTAAATTACTGAATTGTGGGATTGTACGTAGATCATTATTCATCCAATCCTGCATAGAATTATCTTTTTGAGAAGGAGTAGAATTATCTACATCATTGCCACTTATTAACAAGAGTGATGAAAGAATTGCAGCACTTGGAATAAGAGCTAATAATGATCGATGATTTGAAATCTTAGTGTCTTGCTTAGGTTCTTCTTTTTTCTCTTTAGAACTAACTTGTTTACCAATACTACTAACTAAAGGCACTCTTATAGCCATAGTTACCTCATATAATTATTCAAGTGACTCTTGCGGTGACTCTGCTCCTCAGAGTCACCTTTGCATAAACCATTCGACTTGCCAAATAAATTGGACAAGTCTCACTACCTTAAATAGCATAGACCTTGAACTATTATGCTTAGAGTTTGAACAGTTACTTTTTATTCTAACTAAGAATTTGTAAATGAGTTTATTTATACGTAATTTGTTGGTAATTCTTCTATTACCATTAGCAATTATTAATTTGACAGAGGCAGTGAGAATTATCTTAAAAAGTAATTAATCTGGTTATTTTACAGTCTTCTGGTAATTTTTCTCTGCCCTTTAAAAACTCTAACTCAACAACACAAGCAAGTCCAACAATTACCCCACCAATTTTTTTAACCAGTTTAATTGCCGCATCAGCAGTACCGCCTGTAGCCAAAAGATCATCGACAATTAAAACTCTTTTACCAGGCTCTATTGCATCTATATGAATTTCTAAACTGTCCTTGCCATATTCAAGATCATATGAAATGCTTTCTGTTTTTGATGGTAGCTTACCTGGTTTTCTAATCGGTATAAATCCTACACCAAGCTTATATGCTAAAGCACTTCCAAAAATAAATCCCCGTGCTTCAATTCCAGCAATATAATCTATTTTTTGTTTTTCAAAATGTTTAGCTAAAAGATCAACTGAATGCCTAAATGCAGATGTATCTCTAAGCACTGTTGTAATATCTTTAAAAACTATACCTTCTCTTGGGAAGTCTGGAATGTCTCTTATTTTAGACTTAATAGATTCTGGTGTTTGGGTTTCATTTTCTTTCACAGTCATATTATATCCTTTTATATTGTTATTTATTTTGCTAAAGCAGTAATGGCTTGTAAATTATGTTCGTTTAACATCTTTGTTATAGCATCTAGATCTACTTCACTAAACCATTGTTTGAAATCTAAAATTTGTTTTATTTCAGAAACAAACAAATTATATTCTAATAACTCATTAAAATTCTGTCGAGTTAAATTGTTAAGGTTTATATTTAACTCATTTCCAGCTCTTTTATATGATAAAAACCCTGTTTTTACTAATATTTCTAGTCCATACGCTAATGTCATTCTATTTATTCCTAAAGCAGATTGAAGGTCAAGCTCATTTATTCCTGAGTTTTTATAATTACTGGCATATTTGAGCATGCCAATAAGCTTCTTTAAAGTAGTTACTGCAAAAGATTGAGGGTTCTGCCTTTGTTCAGAAAATCCTAAATATATTTGCTTTGCTTGTGAGCGTTGTATTATATCCAGAAAAATAAACTCATCTGGTGGCGTTTCTAAAAATACTAAACTTTGTGTTTTTTCAATTTTAGTTCTTGAGCTTGTTTTTAGTGGCAAATAATCTTTTTGCATAACCTCAGCAAAATATGTTACGGGAGAAGTATATGGTGAAAAAGTAGTTAAACATTTTTGAGGTTCACCACGAAAATCATAAATTTCAATATCTTTTAAAGGCTTAGGTTCTGGTAAACGTATGCTCAATTCTAAATCCCAGTCTTTTACCTCAAGCTGTATAAAAGTTTCTCCATTAAACGTATTAAACTTTGGTGTATAAGCAAGCTTTACTTTATCACCAAGGTTAAACTGTGTTGAATTATCAAAATTCCAGATCAAGGCTCCAAAAGTTTGTACGTCATTGTCTACTTTTACTACTAACTTTAAATGTTGATTATTTTTTCCAATGGTTCTAATTCCTACTACTTCTACTAGCTCACTAGCAAAAACAGGCATTGGATTACCAAACCCAAATGGAGATAGTTTAAATATTTTCTCTAAAAACTCTTTATTTAAATCTTTAAGTGGTAATTCCGAATCAATTTTTAAAATAGGGTCAATGTCTGTATTACCAAGTAAATTGTTTACATAAGCTGTAAATTCTGAAATGAAATTTGTAATGTTTGCTGGTTTAATGCTTAACCCACAAGCTGCTTTGTGTCCACCAAACTTTTCAAGGTATGTAGAATTAGCATATAAAGCACTTACAATATCAAGCTGACCTATACTACGACCAGAGCCACGGGCTATGTTTTGTTCATTATCTACAGCAATTAAAATTGTTGGTAAATGAAATTTTTCAACTATTCGTGAAGCTACTATTCCTACTACGCCGTGATGCCATCCCTCTTTAGCTAAAATAATACATTTGTCTTTCTTGTCCTTGTTTTGTTGTTTTTGTTCTTTTACCATTTCAGTAGCTTCTTTTAATGTCTCTTCACAAATAAATTGCCTTTCTTTATTTTGAGTATCTAACTCACAGGAAATATTTACAGCTTCTAATAAATCATTAGTGGTAAGAAGCTGTACTGCCAATGAAGCATTAGTAAGTCTTCCAACAGCGTTGATTCTTGGTGCAATTCCAAAACCAATATGCTCAGGATTTGGAGCAGTAGATGTAGTGTTATTAGCTCCCAGCCCACACATTTTTAATAACTCCTGCAATCCTATTTTTTGTGTTTTTGCTAATTTTTCAAGTCCTATTTGAACAAGATATCTGTTTTCATTTACTAATGGAGCTAAATCTGCAATCATCCCAAGTGCTACAAGGTCAAGCAACTCAATATTTTCTATATCCGTGGAATGTGGTAATCTCCCTAGTGTTTGGAAGATTGCTTGCGCTAGTTCATATGCGACCCCAACTCCTGGTAAATAATGAAGTTTATGTTCTTCAGGTAATATTTTTGGATTTAAGACAGCACATGCTGGTGGCAAAATTTCTGGTAAAGCATGGTGATCAGTTACAATAACATCCATGCCTAGTTCATTTGCTAACTCTATTTCTTTTTGATTTGTTATACCGCAATCACAAGTAATTAAAAGTTTTGTTTTGTGCTTTGTAGCTATTGTTTTTACTGCTTCAATATTTAATCCATAACCCTCGGTTAGACGGTTTGGAATGTAGAAATCAATATTGTTTGTGAATTGTTTTAACGTAATTAAAAGACAACAAGTAGCAGTAACACCATCTACATCATAATCTCCAAAGATTGTTATTTTTTCATCTTTATTTATAGCTTGAATAATACGCTCTTTTGCTTTCAGTAAGTCTGGTATGTCTTCAAAGGAAGACTCTATATAGAATTTTGGATTTAAGTATGCTCTTGCTGCTTCAACAGAATTAATACCTCTATTTAAAAGTAACTTTGCAATTACTTTTGATCCATATGCAATATCTA
>JAHFBD010000083.1 GCA_023250175.1 Candidatus Melainabacteria bacterium | reverse complement strand
AGCTCAGGCGGAAGCAGCAGCGGATCAAGCGGTGGAAGTAGTAGCGGAGCAAGTTCATCAGGCGGAAGTAGCGGTGGATCAAGCAGTGGAAGTAGTAGTGGTTCAAGTGGAAGCAGCGGAGGCTCAAGTGGCGGAAGCAGCGGCGGAAGCAGCGGCGGAAGTAGTAGCGGATCATCAAGCGGAAGCAGCGGCGGATCAAGCGGTGGAAGTAGTAGTGGATCAAGTGGCGGAAGTTCTAGCGGAAGCAGTGGCGGATCATCTGGTGGAAGCAGCAGTGGATCATCAAGTGGAATAGTAACAGGTTCAAATCTAGTTTTACACTTAGGAGCAAGTAATCTAAATGGAGCAGGTAATTTTGCAGATAGTAGCGATACAACAACGACATGGACTGATTTAGCAGGGAATGCAAATAATGGAACTTTAAATAATATTACGTTACCAACTGATGGAATGAGTGGATGGAGTGGAAGTAATACAATGTGTTCTCCATCAGTATTGATATTAGATGGAGTAAATGATTATGTAGATGCAGGACTAAACAGTTCACTACAAATATCAGGAGCGTTGACATTAGAAGCCTGGATAAATCCAAATGGAATACCAAGTGGATCAGATGCAGGAATAGCAGGAACGGGAATAAACAATTATCAGTTTACATATCATAGTGATGGAAAAGTTTGGTTTTATATAAATAGTGGAGGAAACAATGTAAATGCTTCAGTAAGTGCAAATGCTTGGCATCATATAGTAGGGACCTGGGATGGAACAACAAATTCAAATGGTATGAAGCTATATGTAGATGGAGTGTTAATTACCCAAGGAACTTCAAGTCAATCCTCAATATCAGGGTGGACCAACTTTTTAATCGGAAGTGCAACGACATTTTTCAAGGGACAAGTAAGCAAGGTAAGAGTATATAACAGTGCATTGACATCGACCCAGGTAACGCAGAATTACAATGCAGAGGTAGGATTATTCCCAGATAATACTTGTACAACAAGCTCAGGCGGAAGCAGCAGCGGATCAAGCGGTGGAAGTAGTAGCGGAGCAAGTTCATCAGGCGGAAGTAGCGGTGGATCAAGCAGTGGAAGTAGTAGTGGTTCAAGTGGAAGCAGCGGAGCAAGTTCATCAGGTGGATCATCCGGCGGAAGTTCTGGTAGTTCAAGTGGGAGCAGTAGTAGCTCATCATCATCAAGCAGTGGAGCTATCCCACCACAAGCACCACCACCACCGACTAATACAGGTTGTAGTTTTGATATGTGTGGTAGTAATTGTTGTATAACAGGTTGCTGTCAGTTCAATTTGCTAATATGCTCAAATGATTCTAACTGTACTAGCACTACTACAACGGCTAATAACACAGCTACAAGTAGTGGAAGTTCTTCAACAACTTCCGGGAATTCAGGATCTGTGTCTTCTTCTTCAGGTGATACTGTACTTACACCAGATTCAACAACAACGTCATCAACATCTACTTCTACATCATCTACAAGTGGTTCAGCACCCGCACCGGTATGTAATTTAAATCAGCCAGAGTGTCCTCCAAATTATGCTTTTGTTTGTACATCAGGTGGAGCACAAAGTTGTATATTTGGAATTCCGGCGTGTTCTGGTGGTTCAGGAAGCTGTGTGTTGAGTTTACCAGTTTGTAATGGCAATGGTAATGGTAATAATGTAAGCTGTGATTTTGGCTATGAATTTGTTTGTAGTTCTAGTGGAGCTCCTACTTGTAATTTGTTAGGTGTACCAGCATGTGATAACAATGGTGAGATTAGTAATGGTGAATGTATTAATCCTAATTTCTTATCACAAAAGAAGTTGATATCGATAGGAGTTGTTTCTTCACCACAATTCCCTAAAATTATTCAGGAGTCACTTAGTATTGAAGAATTTGTAGGTGAGGTAGGTATAGCATTTTCAGGCTCTAATCCTTCTTTTGAGGTTAGATACCCATCAGATTTAGTAAAACTAGATGTGGTTTCGGTAGATTTGAAAGACAGTACACAACAAGATTTCCGAGGCATTCCTTTTATGGTGACTAATATTACTAAGGAGCCTAATAAGTTTATTTTATCTTTGGGTATTCCTAATGAAGTTGCAATTGGGAAATCAATATTTACTTTAAATCTGCGTAATGGTACTTCACTACAAGGGGTGATCATTGTTATAGAGAATGAAGATGTAGATATAAGAACAATTAGTAATCATAAGAAAAAACATATTAATAAGCCAATTATTAGAAGGGTTTATTTGCGGAAGAAAGGGAAGAGGGTTCTTGTGGCTTTAAGAGGTAATAATTTTGTAAGTAGGCAAATATTTGTAAAACGTGATGGTAAAAAAGTTTTACTTAAAAATCCAACTATACCGGATCCAAATACTGCAATAACAATTTATCCAAGTATTTTAAATACTAATGTAAACAAGAGAGTAGTTAGTCATAGGAGCAAGCTAATGAAGATAAGGTTTGAATTGCCAGAAGATGTTGATAAGTTTACAAATATAGTTATTGTTTTAGCGACACCTCGAGGCATAACGTCAGTCAGATTTGTTATTAACTCCAACTCACTAAAAATTAAAGGAAATCTAAAAAAACCTAATACTTACCAACACTAAGCTATTTTTATAAAAAAACCAATTCTTAAATTTTTATAAATTTTCTTTAATCCTTAGTCTTTATATAGTCAAATATGTGAGGACTATGTTGAAAGCTATTAAACCAATATTTGTTTTTATACTAACAGTACAATTTTTTGTAATAAGTTCTTTTAATCCTTTATTTAGTCAGTCTACTCCAACTTGTAATGGGACTAATATACTTTGTCCTTCTGGCTATACAGCAGCTTGTACTAATGGACGAGTTGGCACACCAAAATGTAAAAGTGATTTTTTAACTCTAAGATATATACCTGGCTGTTTAACTGATGTCGCTTTTTTCCCTGGTGCTGCTTATTGTATAGGTTCTTCAACGACATCATCAACAAGTAGTAGCTCATCTGGAAATATTTGTCCACCATGTCCACTTGGTTCACCATTTTTAATTTGTCCACAGATTTGTATTCAGCAAGTAATCAATTGTGAAGGACAAACATATTCTAGTAATTGTGACTTTCAAAAGAGAAAATGTGGTTGCATTTCCAGCTCATCATCAAGTAGCAGTTCATCTGGAAATTGTCCAAATTGTGGAACACAATGTTGTACAGCAGGACAAGTATGTAAACCCATTTTATGTCCAGGAACAACTTGCCCTCTTGCATGTTTTTCTGCATCAAGTTCTTCTTCGAGTTCAGGGGGAATGTCATCATCTAGTAGTAGTGGTAGCACTCTACCGATTTGCATAGGTCAACAACTTATATGTCCGCCTGGTAAAACTCCTGTTTGTATTAGTTTTATGGGTATACCAAAATGTGGTAATGATTTTGTTGGCACAGGATATGTACCAGGTTGTTTAACTGAGCTTATATTTTTTCCGAATTATGTAGCTTGTGTTTCCTCTTCATCCAGCTCATCTTCAAGTAGTTCTTCTTCTGGAATAATTTGTCCAATTGTTGATTGTTTTCCACCGCCAGGATGTTTCGTTCAGCAAACAACTTTGCCAAATGGATGTATGGGATGTGAAGTCATTTGTTCATCTTCTTCTTCGGGAGCATCTTGTCAGACAATGTGCGGTGTTACTTGTTGCTCTTCAGGACAAATTTGTATAACTTATGATCCATGTATGGGCAATCCATTGTGCTTAGCGCCAGTATTTCAATTTTGTGCAGCGCCATCATCAGGTGGTAATGTAAATATTCCATTTTGTTCAAATAGTGTAATCATGTGTAATTCTGGAACTCCTGTATGTAATTCTGGAAATATACCAATCTGTGGATCTGTCTTTGGTTTTTCTGGTGAATTAGGTGGACCTGGATGTACTAATCCAGCGATGACTTTATTAAATATTGGTGCAGCTACTTGTTCTCTTCAACTAAGGACAAATTATTTAGATACCGAGGTGGAATGTCCTACAGCTAAGCTTTGTCCTTCTGGAAAACGATATAAATCTTGCCGTGAAGATAGAAGTACCTGTCAGTGTATTTGTCCATTTAAATCCAGGAAACAAACCCCATATTGCAATCGGAATAATGAAGCACTTTGTCCTAAAGGATTAAGCCCGGAGTGTACAAAATCTAACAATAAACCAGTTTGCAGAGATGGGAAATTATTTTGTGTAGATGTTACTGTTGGTTCAATTGATCTTGTAGATATTGTTGAGTGTAAATAACGCTATCTAATTAGACAGCTATTAAACAAAGATTATGCTCATCAGCTTTTTTAATTAAGTTTTCTTTATTTGTAACGATGGTTTTATTTGCTTCAAATGCTAATATACTACCTTTATATTTAGCCAATGTTTCTATGGTGTTTTCTCCTATCGTTGGAATATCAAAACGTTCATCTTGATCTGGCTTGGATACTTTTACAATGATAGCGCCAGATTTAGCCAGTAAGCAGCCACGTTTAATTGCTTCATCCGTCCCTTCAATAGCCTCAACAGCTAAAATCATTTTATTTTTTACGACTACGGTTTGACCAATATCTAGACTAGCAACTTTTTTAGCCATGGCATATCCATATTCAATGTCTACTCTTTCTTCTAAAGAAGGCTTTCTTTTACTTAAAATCTCTTTTTCTAAAAATAAATGTTTTAAAAACTTGGTTTGAGAAAGAACTTTGACGTTTGATTTGTTAAGTAATTCTACAATACCATTATGAATGCTGTCATCATTTAAGTTTTGAAGAGTACTTAAATGTTTTATTGCAACCCAGTCTAATTTATGTACATTTCTAAGTAGGTCTAATTTTGGTACTTTACCTATAAAAACAATATCTTGTATCATTTCTTCTTTGATAAGATTTAGCATTTTTGAAAGTTGTCCAGGTGAAAATCTATAAAGTTTATTACATAAACCTTCTAACCTTTTTTCTGCCTCATTAGTTATGGCAATAGCACAAGTATTAAAACCTTGCTCTTTTGCTGATCTTGCTAAGAGTGTTGTTAATTCACCGTTTCCTGCTACTATAGCGAGTTTATTACCTTCTGGCATAATAGAACATTATATCTTATTATTTCTGTCTATATAATGGTTACTGCTATGATATCTTTTTGAAAAAGATGTTTAAAAATAAAAAAATTACCATAATAGTATTGTTCATGCCTTCTTTCATGGCTTTGCTTTTAATGTTTTCTTCTTGTTGCTTGGTATTATCAGCTGCGAGTGGTTATAACATTGATTCAGGGTTTTCAAAAGATTGCTCTACTAGTAAGAAAGTCTTTGTAGTAATAAAAGTATTTGATGGAGATACTATTTTAGTCAATGCCGGTGGAGCTAGTAATCATAGTTTTAAAATTAGATTTTTAGGAATTGATGCATTTGAATCTAATCAAAATATATATGGTAAACAAGCAAAAGATTTTTTGACAAAACTGGCTTTAAATAAAACAGTTTGTATTGAAACTGATATAGAAGAAAAAGATCGCTATGGTAGAACTTTGGGATATGTGTTTTTAAAGTCTGTTAGTAAAGATCTAAATAAAGAGAAGAATTTAAGAAAGAAAGATTTGTCTATAAATGAAGTTCTTGTTAAAAATGGACAAGCTCTTTTATATGCTTTTCCACCAAATATTAAATATGTTGATAGATTAAAAGAATCACAAATCTATGCAAGACAAAACATGCTTGGTGTCTGGGAAAAAGAAAGTTATATTAAAGAAACACCAGCACAGTGGCGGCATAAACATCCTCATAAAAAATATAAGAAGTAAATTATTTTTTAATTTATACAATAGAAATAGGTCTATCTGGCTCATCAGCAAATTCTTGTTTTAATAATGGCTTTGCTTCTTTATATTGTTCTATTGCTTCTTTTCTGGTTTCTTCAGGAAGAGCTTTCCATTCAGCAATTCTGTTAAACCTTGTTATTGCTTCATATAGATTTTTATAATTTGAAGACATACTTCCATAAGTAAATTGTATTGAGTTATCAGTAGCTATGATCTCTGCGTCTCCCTTTTCTTCTGGAGGCATGTATATGAGTTTTACTTTTAGGTAGTCTTTGCTTTTATCTGTTGTTGGAGATGTTATTACACCATTGTCATTAACAACTACTTCTGTAGATTTTGCTCCTTCATAACATTTTTGTATTTCTTTGTCTGGAACTGCTTTATAGTCAACATCTGTTTCTCTTTGAAAAATGTTAACTAATCTTTTAAAATTTGCATTAATTGATCTTACTGAAACATTGCTCATAGCTTATACCCCTTAATTGAAATATTTTTTTCTGAAATATCCTTGATTAGTAGCTTTAACAAGGCTATTATATAATGAAGCAATTTAAAAGCAATGGTATTTACTTGGTGAAAATTCGATTATTATGCGTTTAAACCCAATAGCAATTAGTTCTTCATATTATATATTAACTAAGCAGTTAGAAATAGAAAAAACTATACCGATACAGCAAACAAATAATATTAGCAACTGTTTCTTTAGATTTCAAAATAAACCAGCACCAGACATAATGTTAATAACTGATGTGGATCACAGTATAATTCCTTGGGAAAAAGATAAGTATAAAATAGCTGTTAATTCTAAAGCATTATCCAATAACAAAATTGTACTTAGTAATATAAACGACAGATTGATAACTGCTCTTGTTACTGGACTCGGATGGAGATCAATGCAAGAAATTAGTTCTCATTTTGATGGATTTCCTGTAATTGACTTTTTGTCTTGTGATAATGGTAAAGGAGATTTATTCTTTAATCAAAAAGAGCTTTTACCCTTCCAATGGCTTAAGCAAATAGGATTAAAAGATTCAAATGTAGAATGGCAATCATATATAAAAAACAAGGTTGGGTGGGACCAATCTCTTGTAATGAGTGCATTTAATCAAGTCTTACACAAGCAAGGCTTTAAAGATACTAATACTGTTCTCCCGATGACATATCAATTCTATATTATTAAACAAGGATTAATTCAAAATAATTTAGTAAGCATAGTAATTGATCCTGATGAGTCCTCGTTATATATTAAGAAAGAAGAGCATTTACCCACGGTATTTTATGAAGAACTAACAAAAGATATTTCTTCTTTAATTAAAGATCAACTAAAACAGGCAGGGAGTAATGTTGATTTTACTGTTTCTGATCATGATAACTATTTCTATTCATTCTTTTACCCAAACAATGGAACTGAAATTAATAAGGCATCAGTAATTAATTATATTTTCGAGATCTGCCCAAATGAAATTGCACAAAATATCAAAGCAGTTATAGCTATTGGAGATAGTGCTAATGATACCCATTTAATTCCTCACGAAATTAAGCTTTCAAATAATAGAACAATTCCTGTTTACTCGATTATGTCAGGTACTGGCTTGATAAATAAGCCAGCCTTTGCTACCCACCCACGGATAGAAATTGCCAAAGATACAGGTGATGTTGGTAATGCAATTAAAAATGTAGTTGCTAAAATAGATCTTTCTAATCATAATGCTTTACAATTAAATAAGATACCGGCTCTAAATATAACTACACCGGCTAATTCTGAAGCAATTAACAAATTAGGAGAACATGGATTTAGTATGCCATTAAGTGAAAACATTCATCTTGTCGGAGACTTGCTTGGAGAAGTTATTTTAGAACAAGCAGGACAGCCTGTATTTAATGCCGTTGAAGAATTTAGAGCAATCTCTAAAAAATCAAGAAGCAATCCATCGGTTGATTATAGCGAGCAGATTAGAACTATCGTAGAAAATTTAGATTTAGATACTGCCACAAAAGTTCTTAGAGCTTTTACTATTTATTTCCATCTAGTAAATGAATCAGAAAAAAATGAAATCGTGAGAGTGAATAGACATCGTGAATTAGATACAAATATTGATTCTCCAAGAAAAGAATCTATTTTTGAATCCATCTATTTATTACATAAAAAAGGAATCAAAAAAGAGGATATCCAATCTCTTCTTGATAAACTCAGTATTCAGCCAGTTTTTACAGCACATCCTACAGAAGCAAAGCGAGCAGAATTAATCTCAGCACTAAATACAATTTCAGAATTACTGTATAAGCGTGATATGGAAAAACTGACTCCTAGAGAATTAGAAAATGTAAAATCAGAAATCAAACGCCAAGTTGCATTACTGTGGTTAACTCCAGAAATAAGGCCCACCCAGCCTACGGTTACAGAAGAAGCAGAGAATACCATTTATTTTTTATCTAATACAGTATTTCCTGTAATTCCAACATTACATGATGATTTAAAAGATGCTTTGAGTGTCTATTTCCCAAATAGCAACTTTACTATCCCAACTTTTTTACAAATTGGTTCCTGGGTTGGTGGAGATAGAGATGGAAACCCAAATGTTACCCCAGAAGTTACTAAAGATGTACTTATTATGCAGGCAGATGAGGTGTTGAAAAAATATATAAAGGCTGTTGAAGATTTGACTCATGAATTTTCATTGTCCCTGAAAGCAAGTCCTGCTCTTATACAATCTATTCAGAATGATAGTAGTATTATTACTTCTGATTCAAGAATTAATAAGCTGCATGAAAACGAACCATATAGACTAAAGCTTTGGTATATAGAAAAGAAATTGGAAAATACACTTGAGGCATTTGATAATAAAATCAATGTTCCAAGTGGTGCACGTTATATAAGCGCTGAGGAATTTTTAAATGACTTAAGTCTTATTAAAGATAGCTTAAAAGAAAATAATGCATCTATAGTTGCTGATTCTGGTCCATTAGCTAAACTAATTCTTCAGGTCAAAGCTTGTGGATTTCATTTGGCTGAATTGGATGTTAGACAACATAGTGATGAGCATGAAAAAGCTGTTACTGAGCTTTTGTCTGGTAATCCACTATTAGTAAAACCTTATAAAGAGTTAAATGAAGGCGAAAAAGTAGAACTTCTTACAAAGCTATTAAAACTGCCTGATAAGCTAGTTAAGTCATCAGATAAACTAACAGATGAAACACAAAAAACTT
>JAHFBD010000082.1 GCA_023250175.1 Candidatus Melainabacteria bacterium | reverse complement strand
AAAACTCTGAGAGTGAATATTTAACAATAAAAAGCTATATTGTTGTTGATGCTAATTTAAGAGAAATCAATTCTTTATTTGAGGATTTAACTAAGCTATCATTGTGGTTATCACCTCTTTTTAAAATAAAATCATCATCTAATAATATTGATATAGGAAAGGACTTTTCAATAGAGCTTACTTTCCCATTATTACCACTAATGGTTTGTAAAATACTAAAAAAAGATTTAAACCAATTTGTAATCTCTTTTGAAAATTCATTATTGAGTGGTAAAAATACCTGGTCCTTTATTCCTTGTGAAAAAGAATTTGTGATTGAAAACTCAATAGAAATAAATAATATTATGCCTTATGTAAGCCTTATATGGCTTGTGTTTAGAAATACTTTGGTTAGAAATGAGCTAAACAATTGGAATAATCGATTAAAGCACATAGTTGAAAAATCCACCCTCTATAACCATTTAGAACTAGTTCCACAAATGCAATAATATCTATGTTTTAGGACGTAAAAATCCTCTGTAAAATGGATGTCCGCGATGTGGCATCTTCCGTGGTGTGAAATTAGGGTGCTTGCCAGGGAAAACAGATTTAAATAATGGATAGCTGAAATAGGCTTTTGAAAAGCCTTGGGCATCTCGAAGTTTTATAACCCTTGTAAAGTAATCACCATTTAGTTCTTTCTCTACTTCTTTTATATATTTGCTTTCAATAAATAAAAAATCTACATTATATGTTGGAGCATCAAGAAGAGATTTATAATAAAAGATTCTTTTAAAATCTCCAAGAATCCAGGGTAGTGGCCACTCTGAAGAGTGCAACACTACTCCTTTTAGATTGTAGTAAGCAGGGTTTTCTTTAACCAGTTGAAGTATCGGTTGGCTTACATTATTTATATCTGGGAATGTTTGAACATATACATAAGGCTCATTTTTATTGGCATAATTAATGAAATTAAGCTGTCTACAAGAAACTAAAGAACAGATAAAAATCAATGCAGATATTAAAACTATTTCATTGCGCCATCTGGACTGTAAGCAGTCTGTGAAAAAATTACCAAACACAAAATAAAAAGGCCACAGTATGCTTATTATGCACCATGGGGTTTTATATGGAATTATGCTGTAAATCAAAAATATCAAGACACCATAAATTGAGATTGCTTTTATTAGCTTTTGAGATTTGAAAATATAACCAAAACTAAGAATTAATCCTGCTAATGCTATTGACTCATATTTTACAAATAACTTTAGCCAATAAAAACATGATTTTGCATGTCCCCCGGATTCTGTACCAGCTTTAACCCAAGGTGTGAATGTTAAATATAAATTAGAGAGGGCTTTAAAATCAGAAAAAGCATCTGAATAAAAATATACAATTAATGTACAGCATAAAAATAAAATAATAACTAAATCTTTTATATTCCAGCTTTGTTTAGCTAAAGATAAACCCAATCTATTTTTAGCTATTAGAACAAATAAAAACGTAACCAACAAACAGGCTAAGTGAATAACATATGTTTCTTTAGTTAAAATCATCAATGTAATACCAAAGCATGTCGATATAAGATAGCGCAATCTACCTTCATAGAAGAGTCCTATAAGACCCCACAAAGTTAAAATATTAAAAAAAACAAAACCTGTTTCATGAATTGCATAACGAGAGTAAAAAACACACCCTGGTGAGATTGCAATAGCTAGTGCAGCAATTAAACAAAGTTTTCTGCTAAAAAATCGAGAGAACAAGGTAACCCAATAAATTGAAAGTAAACTAAAAATTATACTTGGTGCTCTAAGTGCATATAAATTTCTACCAAAAAGAATTTTAAATATATATAAAATATAGAAATGTAATGGCCCATGATAATTACTAGGATCATAGTGATAAAACCCTGTACTGGCAATTTGTTCTGCAAACCATCCATTAACCCCTTCATCATGGTGAGGTGGTTTTATATCAAGAAGATAAAATCTTACAAATCCACCAATGAGCAATATTAATATTAAATACCAGTCTGTTTTTTTAGATTTCATGGTTAATGTATGACGACTCTTTATATCTATGGTGTCATAGACATAAGACTGAGTTCATGATAATTCCCACTTTTGTTTAAAATGTTACACATCGGGTATAAAAGTAACTAGATTTTCCTTACCTACGTCAATCATTTTATGAATTAATAAATTTTAAGAGGTGAAATAATCAATGTCGAATCAAAATCAACCAGCAGATAAAAAAATTACAGTACGTGCTGAAGTTGGAAAAGCAATTGACATACTAACACCAGAAAATCTTACGAATCCAAATATCGAGCTTTTAACACCCTCTGAAATTACTATGAATAATGTGCTTCAAGCATCCGACGATTTTAATGAACTAATAGTTAAAGTTAATCCATTTGATGAAGGTTTTATTTTTAAAGAAATAGATGGTTCATATGTAATTAAGGCATATAGATTTTTTGCCAATTACTGTTTTCAAATTGCAAATTGCTATGAATCTAACAAAGTTCCAGAATTAGGTCAGCTATATACACAAACAGCACAAGAGTTTAATCAATTTGCAACTCAAATAGAAGCTCAAATAGAGGCTCTTACAAAAGCAGAAACTAAAAAAGCTCCGCCACCACCAAAAAAAGCATAATTAAACTACTGAGAGAACTATTTTTCCTCTTGTGCCACCCTGTTCTAGCTTTTTGTGAGCTTTTGCTACATCACTTAAAAGCATTACAGAGTCAATAACAGGTTTCAATTGTTCTTGCTCAATCAAGTTTCGTATTGTATCTAATTTATGACGTCCACTTTGTACAAAGACACAATGCAAAGAAATATTTTGCAAATAAGCTTTTTCTAGATTTATACCTTCTGTTCCTGTTCGAACAATGCTTGAAATCCGTCCAAATGGTTTTGTTATATCAATGCTCTTAGTAAGGACTTCACCACCCACTGTATCAAATACAACATCAACACCTTCACCATTAGTTTCTTCTTTTATAATTTCTATAAAATTTTCTTTTTTGTAATTAATTATTTTGTCTGCCCCAATTTCTTTTACAAGATCAAAATTATAATCACTACACGTTGCAAAGACATAAGCACCACATAATTTAGCTAACTGAATAGCAAGGGAACCTACACCACCAGCACCCGCATGGATTAAAACGGTTTCTCCTATTTTGACTTTAGCTCTCTCAACCAATGCATCCCATGCAGTACTAGCAGCTAATGGAATACTTGCTGCTTCTGTATGAGATAAGTTAGATGGTTTTTTAGAAACAATAGCTTCTTCTACGAGATGATATTCTGCATAAGCTCCTTGCCAACCAATGATTCTAGGCAAATAGTAAACTTCATCACCCACCTTAAAATCAGTAACTTTATCTCCAATGGCTTCAACTACTCCAGAAACATCAAATCCCAAGATAGCAGGGGTTTTAATTATGGGTCCAAACATCCCTTTTCTGATTTTACAATCAACAGGATTTACCGATGTAGCATGCACTTTCACAAGGAGTTCTTTCCCTTGTGGTTTTGGTACAGGCATCTCTTGTGATTTTAAAACATTAGTACTTCCAAAGTCAGTTATAACCATTGCTTTCATGGTCTTTGTTTTAGTCATAGTTTTCATAATGTGCTCTCCAATTGAGATACATTATAACATGGTGAAAATTGTAAGAGGTTAAATCACTTTATTAAAAAAACAACTTCTACTTCCCGTATGGCAAGCAGCTCCACCAACTTGTTCTACTTTCACTAAAATAGTGTCACTATCACAATCATAATAAAGTTCTTTTACTTTTTGAACCTCACCTGACTTATGTCCTTTGTGCCAGAGTTCATTTCGTGAGCGACTATAAAAATATGTTTCTTTGTTTTTTAAAGTAAGTTCTAATGATTCTTTATTCATAAAAGCAAGCATTAGAATTTCATTGTCTTTATAGTCCTGAACAATTGCAGATACAAGTCCAATGTCATTCCATTTAATTTTTGAAAAATTTATTTTGTTAATTATTTCTTGATTATCCATTAATATAAGTTTAACTTTAGCAAAAAAACATTGCAATGAGCCCATACCATTAACCATTTCTTAGTTGACATAAGACTACAAAATTTGAGACAATACTAGTATACAAACGGATTAACCAACAAGTTAAAAAAGGGGGCAGGAAAAAGCCCCTTTTGGTTTTTGTTTTTATATAGCGCAAAACAAGTTTGCGCTTCTATCTGTAAATTCCTTTCACAGGATCGGTTTTACCGAATAAATCGGATAAAACCTAGCAATGCAAATACGTTAGCAACTATACTGCTCACAATCTATCTTGAGGCTTGCAAAACAGGTTCTGCTTCTTTCTGCTTCTCCTGAACTTCTAAATAACTCTCTTTTGCTACTCCAAAATGTGGCATGACTTGGGCAGAGGTTAGTGTACCTCTTACACCAAGACTATATAACCACATCCCGGATTTCATATAGCCAAGAATAGGACCATTGACATTAGCTGCCATAGTGGTTTCATCACCTAAAACAAATTTATGAGTTGAAATTTGTCCATCAAAAGTTCTTCCTGTAATTTTCACATTTGTAGAAAGTGGTTTTTTAGGATTACGTGTGTCTACAACTCCACCAGTCGTTACTCTGTCTTTTGGACAAACATTTGCAAACTCTAACATTATGTCATCAGCATGCTCCATATGATGCAACTCTAAAACACCATTCCTTTTTTCTAATTCTTTCTCTATTTCTTTATCTGTCATTTTAGAAACAATATCAGGATTAAAACCTTCAAGATGTGCAATATCTTCACGGATAGTAGCCTTATAAGTTTCCCAGTTACTTATTCCTACACCAAAAGTAATTGTTACATCTAATACTTCTACAAATGATTGTGCGGCTAGTGCAGCTGCAGCGGTTAAAAGTCCTGGCGTAGCACCACAACCCGTTAAATATAAAATATCACTAGCTTTAAAATCTCGGTCTAACTCTTTTATCATTTCTACGGCACGAGTTCTTTTCAGCGCATCTACCACAACCCCTTTATATCCGCTTTTTACAAGCTCTGTTGCAACATTTGGAATAAACTCATTTGGCAAGTTTGGTAATGCAATAAATATTGCATTGATTTTATTTTTATGTGCCGCAATCAGATCTTTAATTGAATTTGAAGATAATACTGCCCCAGGAATTTTTTCTACCTGACCTGCTTTTTTTATAGTTAAACCATCAATTCCATTTTCATTAAAATAGTAGCCAGCTCTATCACAAATACCAACTAATTTAAATTCCTTTTTCTGTTCAATTAATAAAGCCATATTTTGACCTAAACCACCAGAGCCTAAAATTGCAACATTAATCATTTGTATTCTCCCCTACCGATAAATCATTCTAAAGGATTATTGTATAACATTGTAGAGACATTACACATAATGCTCATAGAGCTATATTAAAACCTAAAATAGTTTACTATTTTTCTAGCCAAAGTTCCAATGTGCTTATACTTTATGCTCATCTATACAAAATTTGTTTAAAAACAGTCTTCAAGAGAAAATAGTTACAAACATATTAATTGATAGGAGTGAAAATTAAAATATGGATAATTCAGACAAAGTACATGACGTAATAATTATTGGTGGTGGGCCAGCCGGATTAATGGCTGCTTTTTATTGTGGAACTGGTGGAATGAAACCCTTAATACTTGAAGCTCTTGATTTCTTAGGCGGGCAGTCAGCCGCACTGTATCCAGAAAAACCTGTTTATGATGTGCCTGGAATTGTTGAGTGTACTGGACAAGAATTAGCAAATAAATTAATAGAACAAGTTATGCAAATTGAACCACTTATTGAATACAATCAAAGTGTAGATGAAATGAAGCAAGTTGACGGAGTCTGGAATCTTTACTGTAAATCAGGGAAAGTATTTAAAGCAAAAGCAATAATTGTTGGTACTGGAAAAGGAGCGTTTTCACCGATTAAACTTGGTGCTCCAGGAGAAGATGCATATCTTGGAAAAGGTGTTTACTATACAGTAAAACGATTGGCTGATTTTAAAGGACAAGATGTTTTGCTTGTAGGTGGTGGTGATAGTGCTATGGATTGGACTTGTACACTAAAAGATCTTGCAAAAAGAGTTACACTAATTCATAGACGAGATGGATTCAAAGCACATATTGGCGCAGTAAATCAGGTTAAAGCAATTGCACAAGCTGGTGAAGTTGACTTTCTGATTCCTTACGAAATAAAAAATATAGAAGGACAAGGCAAGGTTGAAAAGGTAACTGTTTTTAACAATCAAACAAATGAAGAAAGATCTTTTCCTGTTCAAAGCATTATTATTTGTGCAGGATTTAAACCTACAGCAGATGCCCTGAAAAAATGGGGGCTTGAGTTAAATGAAAAAGGATTTATTAAAACTCATGAAATCTGCAAAACGAACCTACCTGGAATTTTTGCAATTGGTGATGCTACAGAATATGTCGGGAAGCGGCATTTAATTGTTATGGAGTTTGGTGAAGCAGCAAGCTCAGCTGGTGCAGTATCCACCTATGTCTACGGTAAAGGCAAAGGTGGCGCAGAATGGTGGGCAGGACCAAAGAAGAAAAAAACAGAAGATAAAGAGACGGTTACAGCTTAAAGCTTGTGATATTTACAGGATCTGTGCTTGCATCAGGTTTCCCTTCATTTAGTAATATCGTGAATCCTTGTGTTGATTCGTTATATATGACCATGTCATTTAAACCATTGTTATCTATATCTCCTATTATGGTTCTCATCTCTCCTCCAGTTGGACCATAAGGAGAAGTCCCTAAAGACTTATCAGTTTTAACTCTGGTATAGTTTGAATAAAATCCAGAGCCATTATTTATGAAGATATAGTTGTAACCATCTATTAAATTACTTGCAATTAAGTCATGCTTACAATCACCATTTACATCACTAGATTGAAGAGAGCTATAGGCTCTAAGCGGACCCGTTGTACTACAACCAACCGCTGTCGAAACCGAGGCAATATTTGAAGAATCTAAGAAATGCCCATTCCCATCTCCATACAGGACTGAAATTGAACAATCATTTTGAATTCCCAAATCAAATTTCCCATCTCCATTATAATCATTGATAATTAATTTTTTTCCACTAACCAGAGAAAAATCATTCTTTAATATATCAAGAGTCTTACGTTCATAAAGATTTAAATGTCCATTGTCTATAGCTATAACATCCTGTTTACCATCATTATTAAAATCAACCAGAGCAGTATTTTCATCTGAATAAAAATACAATTCATTGCCACTGCCAAGATTTAGATGAGTTGTACTTATTGGTATCTTGATAGGTACATGATATTTGTCATCAATTAACTCTACAGCACCACCAACAAGTAGTTTTGACTTCGATTCATATTGAGAACCATGATTAAAAATAATATCTACACTTTTTCTGTTTGGATCCAAGCTAAAGTTTCCTGTTATAAAACCAGTGATTAATCCTGTAGAAGCCCCTTCTGGAAGTGGTTGTAAAGCACTGGAGAAGCGAGTTAATGGTTTATCAAATCCTGCCGCTCTAAATCTAGTTATGCTTCTTGAGAAATAAGCCTTCGGATCAAATCCTGTTTTATTATTTAAATATGAACGGATCTGATATGAGACTTGTCCGGTGGGACTATCATGATATTGCTCTTCAATAAGTAGTAAAAGCAATACATCTTTATAACCATCAAAGTTTAAATCAACTACTTTGAATTGTTGGATTTTATAATTTGGAATTGTAAATGAATCTTCTCTGTCAGAATCAGTGATTAAATCAATATAATAAGGGTCAGTTATAAATGGACAACTTTTTATACCAGTACCCTGATAAATTTTTACTTCAGCTTCACCTTTAACTCCTGGTGATACAACTAACAGATCCAAATTACCATCATTATCAAAGTCCTGTAAGTCATGTCTTAGGAATTTTTCTCCTAGTCCACCACCAATTTTATATTCCACAAAAGATGTTTCTTCTAGAGCTTCACCACAGGTTCTTTTTGTTTCACCAGAAGAAGTACTTGATATAGCTGAGTTAGAAGTAAGACAAATAGAATAAGAATCTAAAGGATCTTGATAATGGAAATTAGATCTTTTGCTATAATCAAAGTTTTTACCATCAGGATTGAGAGAATCTTTATTTAAAATTTCATCTTTAGAATCAACAAGAAAGATAGGAATGATAGACTCCACATGAGCTGGAGTCTTGAGAGTTATTTTATTGGGTGTTACAGAAATGGGTGTAACATCACTGCCAATACGAGCCTTTGATACATTACTAAAGTTTTTACCAAGAATTGTCACCAAAGTATTTCCTAAAATTGAGCCTACAGTTGGATCAACCGTATCAATAATAGGACAATCAGTACAGTTTGAAGAAGACTTGGGAAAGGTTGCGTTTGGCGGAGAAACAAGAACAATGGGAGAAAAAGAACTTGTTTCACCTGTTATTGTATTTAACTTTCTGTCTACATTTGTAGCTATATTTTTCCACTGTCCATTTTCAAGATGTAGTAGTTGTGCATTTAATGGAATGCTTACTCTTGGTGTAACTTTCAATGTATATGAACCTGAGATACCATCGCCTAAAATATCAAATGAAGTATATAAATCAAAATAAGTATTTTTTGGAGGATAGGTGTTAACTTTAGATACTGAAAGTGAAGATGCATTTTCTCCAGAGATTACAAGAGAAGCATTTGTGATTTCTATGGTTTTAGTGTTTGTAGATTCATTGTTTTCAGCTGATGTGTTTGGAGTAGAAACACATTGGAGTATACATGGAGATAAACAGGGAGGATTCAAATGTCTACATTCGGGACAAATGGTTTGGCAAGTTTGGCCTTCTTGACAACTGAAATTCCCACAACGAGTTGAATTGTCTATATTTGCAGAAGTAGTAGTTTGTGAAGTCGTTGTATTTGTAAATGATTGTTGGGTTGTGGAACTTGGTTGTTGTGTAGTAGTTGGTATTGATGTAGTAGAAGGTCGTTGTGTTGTACTTGTATCTGTGGATGTTTGTTGAGTAGTAGATGGTGGTGTTTGTTGTTGTGTTATTGTGGTCGTATTGGAAGATGTTGGTTGGTTGGTAGAAGTTGAGGTAGTA
>JAHFBD010000081.1 GCA_023250175.1 Candidatus Melainabacteria bacterium | reverse complement strand
ATTATGGAAATGTTGCAACTATATGGCCTATGTTTGGCGTGGCAAATCAATTACTTGCGGCAATTGCTCTTGCCATTGGCTCAACGATATTGATTAAAATGAAAAAAACAAAATATCTTTTTTTGACGGCAATACCAATGGTCTTTATGTTTACGGTAACAATTACATGTACGCTTGAACAAATATTTCATCCTGAATTTGGAATGATATCGAAAATACAAAATCCGGCATCAGCAGATGATGTTGTTTCAAGTAGTATTGTTAATATTGCTTTACTCTCTACGATTTTAGGGCTTGCAATTATTGTTTTAATTGACGCTCTTCATAAATGGTATTTATTCTTAAATAAGAAAGCCCCTTGTGAATTGCATGAAACATCGCCACCAAGCACATTGTCACAACATTTGAAAGAAGCAGGTAGCTATTTGGGCTAGCTTTTCTTTTCTCTCCTCTTCTTTTGATCGTATTCAAAGTAAGCTACTAACAATAATGCTGGAATAATTATAGATGCAACCATAAAAAATCCGATAAAATCGTTACTTGTCATGCCTTCTCTCCTTAACCGTATTATACCCTAATTGAAATAAAAACCAACTTAAGAATGAAATGAGTAGGCAGGTACCTGTTTTTATTAAGGGGAAATTTCTATCAAAAAGTAAGTATTGAAAAACCATTGAACCAAATGGTGCAAGAAAGGCAAATCCTAAATTCCTATAAATCCCTGACATATACTTCTTCTCTTCAGTAATCATTCTGAAAAATATAACATCAGCAATTACAAAATACTGTAACTGTGGGTTACACAGGATGTATATTAGTAGAGGTTTAATTTTTATGTAACTGTTGGTTACAGATTTGCAGTTAAACTTTAGCTGGAATTTTAATAACTTGCTTAATTAGATCTACTACTTGGCTTGGAATATCTGCAACCTGAACACCAGCATCCTTAAAAGCTTTTACCTTAGAATCTGCTGTTCCTTTTCCGCCAGAAATAATTGCACCTGCATGCCCCATGCGTTTTCCAGGAGGTGCTGTACGACCAGCTATATAAGCCACAACTGGTTTCTTTACTTCTTTTTTTATAAACTCTGCAGCTTCTTCTTCTGCTACCCCACCAATTTCTCCCATTAAAACAATTGCTTCGGTATTTGGATCGTTATTAAATAGTTTTAAACAGTCAATAAACCCAAGCCCAATTACAGGATCTCCTCCGATACCAATACAAGTGGATTGACCAATATTTGCATTAGTTAGTGCTAGTGCTACTTCATATGTCAATGTCCCACTACGGCTTATCATGCCTACTTTACCGGGCTTATAAATAATACCAGGATGAATTCCAATTAAACATTCACCTGGTGTGATAATGCCAGGACAGTTTGGACCAATTACTTTTATGTTTTTATTAGAGGCTTCTCTTATAATTTTGACTTCATCATGTGGTGGTATACCCTCGGTAATAATTACGACCAGCTCTAAATCAGCATCAAAGGCTTCAAGGGCAGCATCTAAGGCAAAGTAAGCAGGTACAAAAATACAGCTAACAGTTGCACCTGTTTTTTCTTTGGCTTCTAGAACGGTATCATAAACCTTTACTCCATGAACATCTTGCCCACCTTTACCTGGAGTAATACCAGCTACAATTTTTGTTCCGTATTTAAGCATATGACCAGTATGTGTTTTACCCATGTTACCGGTAATGCCTTGAACGATAATTTTTGTTTCTTTGTTTATTAAGACTGACATTAGTTTTTACTCCCTAGTGCTACTGCTTCTTTTACAGCAAGATTTAGATCATCAATTGATTTGATCCCAGTACCTTTCATAATTTCATTAGCTTGAGTCTGATTGTTTCCTAGTAACCTTACTACTAAACTTCTATCAGGATTTTCGCGGGCAAATGTTTTAAGTGCTTTTGCTACTTCATCACAAGCAGTAATACCACCTAAAATATTTACTAAGATTAATTTTACATTTGGATTATCAGCAACAAGTTTTAGTGCTCTTTTTACTCGTCCTTCGTCTGCACCACCACCTACATCTAAGAAATTAGCAGGTTCACCACCATAATTTTTTACAAGATCCATAGTAGCCATTGTAAGTCCGGCGCCATTACAAATAATTCCAATTTTTCCTTTTAATTCAACCAGATTTAACCCAGCAAGCTTAGCTCTTAACTCTCTTTCACTAAGATCCGTAAGGTGATTTACCGTCCATCCTTCAAACAATGGCTGTCTATCTAAGGCATCATCATTTACTGTCATTTTCCCATCAAGTGCAAGTATCTTTCCGTCTTTAGTAAAAACGAGTGGATTTATTTCGGCTAATTCCAAATCATGATTTTCATAGAGATAATAAAGCTTATTAATGATGTCAGAAACCATTGCTAGCTTGACTTGATCTAGACCCATTAGCTTTGCTAGTTTTCGTCCATGGTAAGGATTATAGTTTCCGGATATTGGGACAATTTTAATTTCAGAAGAAGATTCTATTTCTACCCCACCTTCAGAAGAACCAAGTAAAATATGACTTTTTTTATTGCGGTCTAATGTAATTGCTATATAAATTTCTTTTTCTATATCTGTTTTAGGTTCTATCAATAATGAGCTTGTTTTAATGCCGTTAATTTCTAAACCCAATAATTTTTTTGAGACTTCATAAGCTTCATCAATATTGTTTACAAACTTAACCCCACCGGCTTTACCTCTTCCACCAGTTTGTACCTGACACTTTATTACGACAGGGTAGTTTAGTTTTAGGTTAAATATTTCCTCTGCAATTTTAATTACTTGTCCTTTTGGAACAGGTATACCAACAGAGCCCATTATTGTTTTAGCTTCATATTCAAATAGTTTCATAAGGATAACTATTTTAACTTGTTTTTCTTGTCTTTGGGTGTGATAACTTTTTGAAGATTCACGTCATTGCGAGGGCTTTAGCCCGAAGCAATCCCCCCCCTAACTTTTTCACATTTTTGAGATTGCCACGTCGACACTTTGTGTCTCCTCGCAATGACGTATTACCCTCGATTTATTAGCACCTCCCAGTAATGCTAAAATATAACCTAATAAGTTAGTCTTCAGAGCTGAGGATTAATTAAAAGTAAAGAAAAAATTAAAAAATAAATAAATTGTTAAGGAAACATTGACTTACGATTATAAAATTGTAAATAATCAAATTAAGTGTCTTGCTAGTTTATCTTTTCTTAAACTTTATAAGAAAAAAAATAAGCAGGAGCTTAGATATTTTAGAAATAAATATAAAACTATAGAGATATAAATAGTGCAAAGTGCTGAAGTTACAAGGCCGCAAATAACTGCAAAGAGGAGTCCACTTTGCAGGAATGATGCATCTTTTATAGACAAGTCTCGTACTCCTTTTAGTGTTGTTGATGACAAAAAGAATTTAAACTTTCCTGATTATGAAAAAAGTGGAAGAGAATGGGCAGAAGCTAATACTAGTAGGGGTTTTTATTCGTTAGCACTAGCAGTTGCTAGTTCATCACTGGGTCTTTTAAAAGTTTTTGTTGGTAAAGAGTCGCCAATATATAAACTTATTTCATTTTCGAAAGAAGCAGCACTTAGAACCAGGGGACATCTACAATATTCTTTATATACCGAAGATGTGGATGATTTGGGTTATGACAAAAGAAATAGGCCATTTGCTGCAAAGATAGGTACACTTGCCTGCAATATAGAAAAGTATATAAACCCCGTTTTATTGCCAATTACATCCCTATTAGGTGAAAATATAAAAGAGGGTATGTCTCTTGTAACAACATTGGCCAATAATTTGTGGTGGCGTGCAAGACCGATGGAAGAAGGGATAAATTGGGATTCTATAAAAAGCAAAAGCTTAATAAATAATATGAAATCTGTCTTTAGTTCAACTCTTCCCTTGGAGAAGAGAGAAAAAGCAAGGGTTGATGTTGTAAAAACAATCTCACCTCTTTTAGGTTCTATTGGATATTATGCAATGGCATTGTTTGCTCCTATGAAAGCTATTAATAAGTTTATGGGTACAGAAAATAAATTGGTTAATTTAGGATTATCTACTTCATTTGTAACTCAGCATCTTATGTATTTCTTTAAATATACAATGGAGGATTTACATTTATCGAAAAAGGATAAGCCCCAAGGCTTTAAAGAATCATTTTATTTGGGATTAAGTGCAAATCTTATGAATATGCTTTTGCCATTGGTAAAAATACTACCAGTTGAAAATTCTGTATTAAAAACATTTTCAGATAGTTTTGAAGATTTGATTACTACTCCAGAATATTTTGCTAATAGAAGAAGAATTAGAGGAAAGAACTGGCTAGAGTCCAACAATAATCAGTAAATTTGAAAGATGTCTTGACTATAAATCTTTGGTTTTATATAAACCTGAAGCTTAAAATAATTTAAGATTAGTGATTGCTTATTTGCCTGATTCATGAAAAAATCTTTGAAAATAAGATGAAATTAATGTTTTATCTTAACAATTAAAGTTTTTAATCTTGGTAGTTATCTTTGTATTTTTCAGAAATTAACTTTGCTACATTTACGTGTGTACGCTAAAGATAGTGTAGGTTACTCATGATAGACGCTAAATGTGTAAATTCTATTTAAACTAAATGAACGTATCAACAGTTATTGCAAAGCCAGCTTTTACTGAGAGAAGTGTACAAAATAGTTCTATCCCATTAGTCTTTGGAGAAGAAGAAAATCAGGAAGAAAAGATAGAATCTTCTATAAGTCAATTCCCAATTAACTCTAAGATAGAATCTAAAGAACCATCAAAATTTACTTTGGCGATATCAAGCTTAATTGATGCATTGTTTAGAGGACTATTTAGGTTTCCAGAAAAAGAATATATAAATAGTAAAGTAAGACCTTTTTATAGATTTTTAACTGAGGTTATTCGAAAGGGTAGCGAAGGTTCTGTTATCCAACTTCTTGAAAATAAATCAGTTACAAAAGATGTTTGGAAGACCGGTGCAAAAAGGGCTTTAGAAAATGCTTTGGCTACAGTGGTTATAGAGCCTAATATGGCGGATAGTAGAATTAGCAGAGTTGCATTTGGTTGTGGAAATATGATTGCAAGATTTGTTGCAAGGTTAGGAATGTTTGGTTTAAATATTATTGATAAAAAAGAGTTAAAAGTAGAAGGGTTGCCAGAAGAGTTTTTTGCTAGATCTTTATGTCGGTTAGCTTATTTTAGTTCAGGAACTCAGTTAGCTGGAATAGGAGTTAGAACAATGGAACAGTTTTTAATAAACCTATGTTTGCATATAGGAAAGCCAGCTGCTAAGTTATTTAACTTTCTTTCAAAAAGTAGTCCTACGATTGGTTAAGTTTAGGTTAATGAAATTTAATTTATCAACTTTTTTCTTAACCATGCTTTATATAAATGTAACTGGTTAATAGTTTAATATTTGAGGATTATATATGTCAGTAGAATTTAATGATCTTGCAAAAGGTGTATTGAAAACAGCAATTTTTCTTAAAACAGGAAATGCCTCATCTTTGTTAGAGGCTGGCATTCAGGCTGGAGCAAGGACTGTTAGAGATCAATTGCAGGCTCCCCCCGCAAGAGAAAAACCTGTTAGTAGAGCTAATACTGGACAGGCTGTAGATCAAACAGCATAAATGTCATTATAAGCTAAATGAAGTGAGTTGGTGTGCCTGGCTTTAATTGCTTTATTGCTTAGGTTTCTTGCAGTATATATTTGCTTGAGCTTATAAAACATACATAAAGTAATCTAGAAATGCATCAATGCATACGATGCCGCTTGCTAACCAGATTGTGCTAAGTGATGTCATGTATCCTACTTCTTTTGCTCCTCCACGGGTCCCAAGTCCAAATGAGGTATGAATTGCAATTAAATAATGTGCAAGAACTAAGCTTTTTATGATAGAAAAAAACATATCTTTTAATTTCATTCCTCTCCATACAGAATCAAGATAAACACTGTATTCAATATTAGCTTGAAAGTTAGCGACTAACATTCCGCCAATAATAGAAAAAAATGCCCCAGTAATTATTCCAATAGGAAGGGAGTAAATTGCAGCAATTAGTCTTGTGGCTACTAACTGATTAATGGGGCTTACTTTTGATAATCGCATTGCTGATATTTGCTCTGTAATTTGCATATGTCCAAGCTCAGCAGTGATGGCTGTTCCTGCTTGAGCACCAACAGCAAAGCTTACAAATACAGGAGCGATTTCAATGATTGATGCTAAGCATATTAAAGCTCCGACAGATTCCCGAGCACCATATTTTTCTAGCCAGTTAGCCGTTTCTAATGAAATAACCATTCCAGAAAATGTAGTAATTAAAATTACCATTGGAAGTGTATTAAAACCAATAATTACAATTTGTTCTAATAGTTGTTTGGGTGGGATTTTAAATGAAAATATACCTAAGTAACTTTTGAGTAGTAAAATTAAACTTAAACCAAGTACATTAAATTGATTTTTAAGTGCGGGAATATTTTTTGGTAATAATGTAGTTGTAGGTTTTTTTAATAGGGACATAAATTTAAAAAAGATGAATAACACGACGCACAAAATTAAAAATGGATTTATACAGTTACATGGTAAAGGATTATTCTCTAAAGAGGAAGTGACTGTTTCAATTAGTAAGAGTTTAGAAAATACAGGAATAACTTTTGTGTTAAACGATCAAAGAATCTTTGCAGATGTAGATAATGTCTTAAATGTAACAAGAAATACAATGCTTGGTAATGGAACAGAATCAATATGTTTGATAGAACATTTTTTAGCTACTTGTTCTTTAATGGGTGTAAATAATATAGATGTGATAACTGATAAAAATGAACTTGTATTTGATGATGGAAGTGCTATGCATTGGTATAAGGCTTTTAAAGATACAGAGATGTGTTGTGTTGTTAATGAAACTTTTGAGTTAAATGAACCCATTTTTATAAAAGAAGACAATAAAGAAATCATAGCTATTCCGCACAATGGTTTTAAGGTTAGTTATTTCCTTGAATGGGACCATATTTCTTTAGGAAAACTGTTTGCAAGCTGGGATAAAAACGAAGATATAAAAAGAGTAATTCAAGCCAGAACCTTTGCTAGAAAAGAAGAACATGATTTTTTTGGAGTTAGTGATAGGTTGCTAACTTTGGATAAAAATGGATTTAATAAGGCGCTTCATGAACCTTTAGAACCTTGTTACCATAAGATTTTAGATATTATTGGGGATTTGAGATTGTGCGGGATAAACCCGTTAGAAATAAACATGCATGTTATAGCTTTTAGAAGCGGGCATGCTTTAAATGTACAGATAGCAAAAAAACTAAAAACAGTTTTACTCAATAAAATCTAATTTTGGTATGGTGTTTATTAGTCCTTCGCTATGAGCTAACTGATAGAGTTTTTCTATTGCCAGTTTGCCATTAATGCCATAGTCAAGGGTAAAGCTATTAACGTACATGCTTACAAATTTATTAACTAATTTAGTGTCATTCTGTAACTCTCTTGCATATTTGCATACATGAGGGATTATTGAGTCTTTATTTTCAATAGCATATGCAATACTTTGTTTTACTAATAAGTTTATCTCTTTCTTTTCAGATTCTCCCAAACTCCTTTTAATTACGTTTCCACCAAGTGGAGCTGGTAAATTCGTTTTACCGAGCCACCACTCACCCAGGTCAACTACTTTATTTAATCCATGACCTGGATAGGATAACTGTCCTTCGTGGATGATTAAACCAAGAGGATAATCATTTCTTTTAACGGCATCTAAGATTTGATCAAAAGGTACAACCTTAAATTTAAAATCTTTCATAAAAAGTTTTAAAAGTAAAAATGCAGTTGTTTTTTCACCTGGTATAGCGATAACCTCGTTCTTAAGCTGGGTTAAGTCATTAGGATTTATATTTTCTTTGCTGACTAATAGCGGGCCATAACCATATCCTACTGATCCACCACAGGACATTAATTGATATTTGTCTTGTACCTCTGGATAAGCAAAAAATGAAATTGCCTGAATATCGTATTTTAATTTGCCTGAATCAGTGTTTAAGCTTTGTATATCTTTTAAAATATGCTCAACCTCATATTGTTCACTACGAATTAAATTTTCGGCAAGAGCATAAAACATAAATGCATCATCAGCATCAACACTGTGAGCTATTGTGACTTTCTTTTTTTTTGTTTCTAACATTTTTTATTCCTTTTTTTTGTTTAACTTTATTCTTTCTATTTAAGATAATAAACCTGATTTATCCTTACATTCAGATAGCTTTTTATTTAATTGAACTTTGCCATCTTTCTATCATACACTTAGAATGGTGTAATTAAAAAATTACGTTTCTACCTATCGCTCGTTTCGCACTAATGCTCAACTTGCTCTTCTTTATACATGACGCTTTTTGGTGAATAAATCACGCAAAAAGCTTATTTATGGTCTTATACATTATAGCTAGGCAGTAACAAAATTACATTAACAGGTTTTTATAAAAAATAGAGTTATATCTAAATAGATAAATTGCTATAAACAGGGATAACTATCAGTACTAGTACTTCTGGTTATTTGTATATAAAGATACCCCCAGTATGGGTGTGTAATTCAAGAAAGTAATGTAACAAAATGGGTAAGAAATAAGTGCAAACTAATAATTTGCTTGGTCTTATGTATTTGTATTAGTGATTAAATCACATAGAAATAACACTGGATGTTTGTACATTAAAACTACAAGTGGCCAAGCTATTGGGTAACGAGTTGATGGAAAATTGCTATCAGCAAAAAAATATTTTGCGGAGTTTTATACGCTCCTGCTTTTGCTTTTGTCTTTCTGTATCTTTTCTTGTTAATTCTTTTTTGCCGGTTTTTGCCGTTAGTAGTAATAAATATTTAAAGAGAGATTTGACAGGCACGGAACTCTCAGATGTTGCTTATGCTTATAAAAATATTACAAATTATGATATTCCTTCAAATCAAGAAATTGCTAATCTTGCCAGTGAATTAGGTTTAAGCAAAAAAGATATAAATATAGAAAATGCTAAAGATTATTTTGAAAATAAAATAAAAGGAAACATTGATTTTAAATCCACATTAATTCAAAATGCATATAAACAAAAACATAATGAAGAACTTTCTAAGGGAGCAGCTTTAGCTCTGACAAATACATTA
>JAHFBD010000080.1 GCA_023250175.1 Candidatus Melainabacteria bacterium | reverse complement strand
CAAAATATGCCCATCCATTATTTTGGTCATTGTTTAACTTGATTGGTGATTGGCGTTAAGACCTCAGTTGATATTAACACCTTACATCTTAGTCCCTTGCTACTTCTTCTGTTGTGAGTGGTAATGAGCCATTTGAACTTACTTCTTTAGTTTCAGCTATTTGTCCTTTACCATTTTTACGTGGTTCAAAAATAAAGTTTCCACTGGTAACCTTTTCAACAATTTCTTTAAATTCATCTTTTTCAATTGTTTCCTTGTCTAGAAGAACCTGAACCAAAGCATCCATATGTTGTCTTTTCTCATTCAAAAGTTTTTTGCAATCATCATATAACTGATTTATAATATTTCTCATTTCATAATCAATTTGAGTAGCTACTTCTTCACTATAGTCTCTTACATGCCCAAAATCACGTCCCAAAAAAACATGATCATTGGTTTGTCCAAAAGTCATGGGCCCCAGCTTATCACTCATTCCAAACTGAGTTAACATTTTACGTAAAAGCTCAGTAGCTTTTTGTAAGTCATTTTGAGCACCTGTAGTAATATCTTTAAAAACAATTTCCTCTGCAACTCTTCCACCTAAAAGAACCTTTATCCTTGCTAATAGCTGAGAACGAGTTAGATTCAAATGATCTTGTTCTGGTAGTGTCATTGTTATTCCAAGCGCCATACCACGAGGAATTATAGTAACCTTATGCAATGGATCTGAATCTTTTTCAGTGTAAGCAACCAAAGCATGACCAACTTCATGATAGGCAGTAACTTCTTTATCTTTTGGGGTAATAATACGGCTTTTCCTTTCTGGACCAGCCATTACCTTATCAATAGCTTGTTCTAAATCATCCATTCCAATTTCACGCTTATTATATCTAGCTGCTAACAAAGCACCTTCATTTAACATATTTGAAAGATCTGCTCCTGTAAAACCTGGTGTTCTTCTAGCTAACACTCTTAAATCTACATCATTAGCAAATGGCTTTCCTTTAGCATGCACTTTTAAAATTGCTTCTCGACCAGCTATATCAGGTCTATCAATTACAATTTGTCGATCAAATCTACCCGGTCTTAATAATGCACTATCTAAAATATCAGGTCTATTTGTTGCAGCAATAACAATAATTCCTGAGGTAGATTCAAACCCGTCCATTTCTACTAACAGCTGATTTAATGTTTGCTCTCTTTCATCATGACCACCACCGAGTCCTGCACCCCTCTGGCGACCAACTGCATCAATTTCATCAACAAATACTATACAAGGTGCATTTTTTTTTGCCTGGTCAAACAAGTCTCTAACACGAGAAGCACCAACCCCAACAAACATTTCCACAAAATCAGAACCACTTATACTAAAAAAAGGAACTCCGGCTTCACCTGCTACTGCCTTTGCTAAAAGCGTTTTGCCTGTACCTGGCGCACCAACCAATAATACTCCTCTTGGAATCCGTGCACCAATAGCTAAATACTTCTCACCATTTTTTAAGAAATCAACAACTTCTTGTAATTCTTGCTTTGACTCATCAATCCCTGCCACATCAGCAAATGTAATCTTCACCTTGGCATCTTGTTGCAATTTTGCACGACTCTTACCAAAACTTAATGCCTGAGAGCCACCACTCTGTGCACTCCTAATCATAAAAATTAGCATAATTAAAAATAAAGCTGGTACAAGAATAGAGGTTAAAAAGCTTAACCAAAAACTACTTCCGCTAGGAGGTCGAACTTCTACTTCAATTAATTTGTTTGCTAAATCATCTGCTAAATCTTTCAGAGCCTTACCATCTGAATTTGGTACTCGAACTATTTTTTCTGTACTATCTGGAAAAATAACAACAGCATTATCAGAATCGTTAGTTAAAACAACTTTTTTAATTGGGGAAGGACCTTCATTTATAAGAGCTAGTTTTATAAACTCGCTATAGGTTAGGATATTATCTTTTTCTTTTTTAGCTATGATTGTAATTACAAATAAGCTAAGGAGCATAAATAATATTACAAATGGCAAAGTAGCACTAAATTTTTTCATAAATCACTCTAATTTTATCATAAATTATAATCTATAAGCCCTAATCCTCTATTAATACCACTTTCCTAATAAAAATAATCACAAGATTTCTATTTGTTTCTATTGATTTACTCATAGTAGGCAAGATATGGTAAATGTCTGAATTTTTCTGAGCTATCTAACCCATACCCAAATAAAAACAAATTATCAACTTCAAACCCAATATAATCAGCTCTTACATCTACTTCCCGTCTTGATTTTTTATTTAATAAGGATGCTACTTTTAAGTTTGTTGGGTGAAACTGCTCTTGAATATATCCTTTTAAAAAGCTGATTGTTCTTCCACTATCTACAATATCTTCAACAATTAAGACATCCCTCCCCGTAAGATTTGGCAAAATAAGCAATGGCGCTTCAATTCTCCCGCTTGAACTTTGCCTTGTTCCATAGCTTGAAATCCTGACAAATTCCAATTGTATTTGCCTCTTTATTTCTCTTATCAAATCTGCTGTAAACAAAAAAGCACCTTTTAAAACAGAAATCACAACAAGAGATTTTGATGTTTTACGGTCAGGAAAATCAATATTGATTTTCTTTGCCATCAACTTTATCATTTTTTGTATTTGCTTTTCTGTATATAGAATTTGTGGTTTTTTACTTTTCATGGGTATATTTTTAAGTTAATGCCATTATTTTCCTTTATCTCTAAAACATGTGTTGCAATGTTTTCGACCCTTATCTTATCACTTACTGCATATCCAGGAATCCATAAAACTTCTTTCCTATAACACAATAATGGAAGATTATATCTGTTTCCTCTAATAATTTTTTTGTTTATTAAGTACTTTTTAAGTTTTAGAGATTTTTTTAATCCTAAAGGTTGAAATACATCAAATGGTTTACGGGTTCTCAATGTAAATTTTTTCCTGAAATACTTAGAAAGATCGACATATGCTTTCATCTCTTTATCTGAAGGAAATGGTTTCTTAAAAACCTTGTTTTTATACAAATTTATTAGAAGCATCTTGTCTTTTTGAAACATAATTCGAATGTTTTTATTATCTAGAATAAATGTTTCCTTTACAGGTAACGAATCAATGTTTTTAACCCTAGACTTTACCAGCTCAAGTATTATCTTATTCTCATCAACGTAAAAGAAATATTCTTTACTTAAAGAAATTGAATGTCTATCTTTTATAGAAGTTAAAACAAGTTCAAGCCTGCTTATAGAACCTTTTATTTTATTAATGTTTAAAAACCAATAAATAAAAGATTTTTGTGTAAAGTAATCTAGTTTTAAAAATCGTTTTCGATTCATTGCAATATAACTAAATGGTTCTTTTTTTTGAATCCATAGATTATATACATTTTTATCTATGAAAGTTTTTAATAACCTTTCAAAGAACTTCTCAAGAACCTTATTTTGAGAATAAACCAAATCACTACATAGCAAAATATTATTAACAACATTTTTATTCACCCTTGATAGCAATGGCAAAATCTTTATCCTGATTAGGTTTCGCTTGTATTGAATATCAAAATTGGTTTTATCCTGAATAAAAGAAAGATTATTATTCAAAGCATAATTTTGAATTTCACTGCGTGTAACATTTAAGAGTGGTCTAAAAACACGGCTTTCATTACTAAGTTCTAAAAAATCTTTTATCGGTGTTAGTCCACCAGAACCAGTACCTCTTGCAAGTCTAAACAATACCGTTTCAACCTGATCATCCTTATGATGTGCAGTACACACATAGTCCAATTTATATTTCTTTGCTACTTCCCTGAAAAAAGAATATCTTCGATCTCGTGCATTTTCTTCACTTTTAATAACATTACCAGTTGCTTCTTTATAAATAAATCTGATTTTATTTTTTATACAGTATTGTTTAACAAGCTTGGCATCATTATTAGAACTAGCCCTCCATTTATGATTATAATGTAAAACATATAATTCTAAGTTATTGATTACTTTAATCTTATTAAATAAGTCAAGCAACACCATTGAATCAACGCCACCTGACACAGCAAGTCCAACTCTTAGATTTTTCAAGAATTTATAACTCTTTAAATTATTGCTCAGAGTTTGATTTATCAATGTCTTTAGCATCTTTAGAATCTTCTTGTTTATCGTTATTTTTTTGTGATTGTTCTTCCAATGAGCAATTGTCTTCCGCAGTCTTGCTTAGAGCTGACTTTGCTGGTGATTTTATTATGGTTACTTCATTAATTTCATCTGATACCGGTATAACATTAACCCTCTTAGTTAAAAAAACTAATCCTAATAGTTTTGGTTTTAAGGCTCCTCCTGTTAAACCAATTGTCGCAGTAACTAGCTCATTTTTATTTATTCTATTTGCTGGGAATAACCTCTCAAGTTTCTCTTCATTGACTAAGCGAAATTTATCTTCAGAGCTCAATTGAGGATAGACAAGAAGCTCCTTACTAATTGCAGCAACAGGCTTAATATCTTCAGAAAGATTAAAATCAATTTGTGCAGTATATTGATGACCACTTACTACCTGCTCCGGAGCAGATAGTTTAATTTTGCTTTGATCAATTAATTCACTGCCAAGACCATATCCAATACTTACTTTTTCAAAAGAAGTTCTATCACTTACAATTTTCCAGGTCGGTCCAAATTTCTTTAAAAATAATTTACCCATTGATACGGCTTTTAATGTACCCTTAGTTCCAACCTCTGGTCGTATCATTAATGATGTTGCTTCATAGAGATCAACACTTTCTACAGTAGCAAACTCTCCATAAGCTCTAACAGATCGTTCTTGTGAATTACTTTTAATATCCGGGTATGCATCCCACAATTCAATTGTTAAATTTTGTACTGCCTCTAAAGACAAACCATCACCATTTACAAAATCATCAGAATAATGCTTGATTACTTTATTAACATCATGGCTATTCCAACCAGATTCCAAATCATCTAAAAGTTCATTTATTTTTTTTGTTTCAGTTACACTTTCTATATCTCTAGTATCTGCATTTATAGAAAATGCTGCGCTTTGCAAATCAAAGCAATGAACAGGCAATTCTGTCCAAACAAATAACATTAGACATATCAAGATATTTATTAATTGAAAAACTGTTATCTTTTTTATGCTTTTAGCCATAACTACTACGATTCTACAATAAAAAGAACATATTGTGTTAATTCTTCATTTTACATTCAGGGCTCTATCATTCTAATGTTTTCAAAAATATTCCTAAATAAAACCGCGAATTAAGCTCAACAAATGAATTTTAATTACTCAACTGATAAAACAACTGAGAACAATCACTACTTAATTGAGAATAACGTAGTCCTGATTTTATATTATTATGAATAAATAAATGTTACTACCTAGCTAGCGTAATATTTCTAAGCAAACGACTTACAAGGTAAGATTTTATCTGATTTATTCAGTAAAATCTGTAAAGTGTTATAAATGGCAGACCGGAAGCACTCTGGAAAGCCGGTTTTGGGAGCACAGCGAAAAAATCGGCGGTAAGTAGAAACAAATAAATATGACTAACTTTCCACAGCCTGCTCTTTTAGCAATAACACATAGAGGTCAGATAATTGAAAACTTACATTATGGTTGGATCTGTATCTTAAATAAAGATAAAAAAATTGTTTTTCATAAAGGCAATATACGGGACATTGCTTACCTACGATCCACCGCTAAACCAATACAAGCTATACCTATAATTGATTCTAAAGTTTCAGTAACTTTAAAAGAGTTAGCAATTATATGTGGTTCTCATACAGGCTCTGCCAAACATTTAACTGTTTTAAATAACTTTATCAGAAAGAATAAACTCCTGTTATCTGATTTACAATGTGGAGTTCATGCACCCTCGGATGAGCCTGAAAAGAACAATTTAATCAAAAGGGGTTTGAAGCCCTCTTTATTACACAATAATTGTTCTGGCAAACACTTGGGTATGATTGCTGTTTGTAAAAAAAATAACTGGTCTACAAAAAGTTATCTAAGTATTAACCACCCTCTTCAAAAAGAAATATTAAAAAAGATTAAAGAGCTCTCTGAAACTAAGGATGTTTCAATTGCTATTGATGGCTGTGGTGCACCTACTTTTGCTTTATCAATAATAAACATTGCAAAATTATTTTCCAATTTAACAAATAAAACAAACAATCAATACATCAAAATTGTTTCTGCAATGACACAAAACCCATTTCTTACAGGTGGAAAGAATCAAATAGATTCTGAAATTATGCATGCATCAAACTCTACAATCCTTACAAAAGTTGGAGCAGAAGGAATAATTATTGCTTCTAAAAATGGTGAGAGTATTGTAGTAAAGATAGCCGATGGCTCTCCTAGAATACGTTCTGTAGTAATTTTAAACATATTAAAAGAATTTAAGTGGTTAAATAAATCTGAAATAAAAAATACTACTATTAAAGAGTTCTTAAAAGGTACGATAAAAAACCATACTGGAAAAATAGTCGGTGATACAAGCGTAATCTTATAGTTTAGTTTAAGTTTAACTGAATATCTTTTTTCAAGATTATTTGCAACTCTTGCCCTTTAGTTAAAGTAATATTATCCCCTTGTGAAAATAATGCAATTAATGAACCCGCCACCAATGCACCTACGACAGGAGTCCCCAAAGTAGCAACAGAAACAAGTTTTCCCTGAGAAGTATCAAGCAAATCCTGAGTTGGCTCAATTGCTTTTGTTCCGAAATTAGTCATAGGATCCAGTAAACCTTGCTCGTTTACTATACCTTGTTGAACATCTAATTCTGCATCCAGCAATGTAACATCTCCAAATGGAGTCACCAGTTGATTCAAATGTAATCCAATCTTACCAGCCATACTAAAAAGGCTTGGTTTCTTTACAAGACTAACCCTGCCTCTTATCCACGAACCACGCGGAACTATAAGCTGAGGTGGCTCCATTGGTATATAAAAATCCTCTAAAATATGCGCTTTAAAATAATCCCCAACCATTGCTTGTGTAGCATCTATATAATTATCTATAATTAATCTTAGCCTTGTATCAACAGGAATACTTGTAGACTTAGCAATAAGCTTATGAGTTGCAGAACCCTCACCAGTTAATTCTGGGAAGTTTGGTAATTTTTTTATTTCAACTGGCGTTGGAAGACTATTTTCTAAATTTTCTTTCTTAGAATCAAGTGGTTCTCTTAAAATCAGTTTAGATTCCTGGGCAAAAGCAGTAACTAGAAATAAATTGTTAGCTACTAATAAAATCAGAATTAAAAGGACAAAGCATTCTCTTTTTATTATAAACACTTTCTATTCCTTGATTTCTAAGATTTCTAAATTACTGTAACTCATCCTGAATTAAAACTTCACTACCTCTATTAGCCAAAGCATCAAGCTTAGAGCTAATCTTACTAGCTTTTTCCTGAATATTATTTGCAACTTTAGAAACTTTTCCTCTGCTTAACTCCTGTAATTCTTCTAATTTATCAAGGGTAACATCCTTAATCTCCAGAGTTTTATTAACTAAATCTTCTCGCAATTCTTTACCTGGCTTTGGAGCCATGAGTAATCCTATAACTAGCCCAGAAACAACTCCAGAGAATAACCCAATAACAAATTTAAAAAAACTTCCTTCTTCTTTTGACATTTTCTAACCCTTTACCCCTCTTTGACACCCTCTACAAATCTATTCATTTTCCAATTCATCAAAATTTGATATACCATTATTATTGTAGCTGGTTTTATCAGTTTTGTAACTGGATACATATTCCTTAACACCACAGTACAAGCCATAGACAGAGGAACCTAAAACTACTTGTAATTTATCTAGTCCAGTTCTAAATTTTGAAGAGCCTGTTTTAACAAACTCCCGAACAGTACTTACACTATCCTTAATTTCTTTTACTGTAGGCTCAAGATCATCATTAACCGTATCAAGTAAATGCTGGGCAGAATTTAATGTCCTTATAAGCTGAGATGCTATTGGTATTAAAACTACTATTAAACAAAGTGAAACAACAGCTAATATACCCAATGAAATTACTACTAATACATTTAGATCAACCATTTGTTTTAAGAAACCTTGGTTGTAAATTTCCTTAATTCCTCTGCTTTTTCCTTTGCTGCATTAATTCCAAGATTGAATGCATTAGAGAATTTTTCTTTTTGCTCATGAAAGGCTGACTTAGCAAAATCTAAAACTGATACAGTAAGATCAACTAAACTCTCTAAAAAATTAAAAAAGTGGTGAGGGACATTAGAAACCTTATCCTTCAGTTCATGACGTAGCTCTTTACCAGATTTAGGGGCATACAATAAAGCAGTTATAACACCAACCACTAACCCCCAAAACAATCCACTTTTTAAAGATAATTTCATACAAACACTATAATAGCATTATTTAATAATTCTAACTAGTTACACCGAAGTTCTAACTAACCCACATGAAAAGTTTAATTTGGAAAGAATATCTTCAATTTCTATATCCTCCATACAATAGCCATGTCTTTCTTTTGTTTTAATACAACTTTTAGCCCCATCTAACACTCCTCGACATTTACAATCATTTGCAGTAACTAAATGACAATTACTTGTAAAAGGACCAGAACGTTCTAGCTTAGTAGGTCCATATAATCCAACATTATTTACAGATAATCCTGCTGCTAAATGCAATAAACCGGTATCACAAGAAATTAGATTTGCCGCTCTAGAAATTATTCTTGTTGTATCTAATAAATTCAATGCCCCTATCAAATTAACTACTCCATCTCCAATATTTGAGAATTTATTAATCAATGATTGTTCATCTGGTCCACCCAGATAAACAACTTTTAAATTTGGATTCAATTTTAACAACCCTCTAGCTAATTCAGACCATCGAGATATTGGCCAAGCTCTATTTAACCGAACCTTTCCAACTCCAGGGACCAGACATATATAATTTCTACTTAATAAGCCATATGTTTTTAAAAGCTCTAGTTCATCTCTATCATCAATTAAGACCTTAGAATCTATTTCAAATGCAGAGATATTGGGATCATAAATACTCACAAAATTTACAACTGCATGAAGTCTATTGTTTTTTTTATATTGAAAAAATCTATTTGCTCTTATATAAAAAAAGATTGAAAAAGAAAAAGCTTAAACTACTATGTAAATTAAAGAAATAATCTACTTTGTTTTTCTCTAAATTAATCTCATTAGCAATCTTTGCTTTGTTTTTT
>JAHFBD010000079.1 GCA_023250175.1 Candidatus Melainabacteria bacterium | reverse complement strand
CCTTCAATCCATTGCTTAAAAAAAGATGGTTAGAATCATTATGTTTAATGAGTTTTATATATTATGGTATAAGAGCTTTAAATTGTTCTGATTCTTTATTGGTAGATGTAGTAGAAGACACAGTTGTAATAGTATTTCGCAATATAGCTTCTAATGTTCTTTGCTTTTCTATAGATTGACTTTTTATCGAATTTTCAGCATGTAAATTAAGCCAGGTTATTAATGTGCCATTGTAATTAGAATCATTGGCTAAAGATAAAAGAGTAAGACCAGCACTAGCAATTATTTCTATTTCTTTTACATTAGTATTTTCATTGAAATGTAATTTCTTGTCTGAGAAAGTTTTAGAATATTTTCTAGCATCTATTAAATCTTTTACTTGGGATACATGAAATGTATTAAAACTAAATTGATCTTTTAAAATAGCTAGATTATCTGCTGCTATGATTTGTATTTCAATATCGTCATTAAATAAACTATTTATATTTGAGATTAATATCTTTTCAAGATGTGGCTTTGAGGTTTCAGTTAATTTGTTCCAATCATAGTTGTTACTCATTGTGGAATATATTTTTTGAAGTTCCTTTAATCCTTCTCCAACTTCTTTTAATCTATTTTCTTTTAACTCAGTAAGAGCCTTAAGTTTCATATTATTTAATGATAAAAATGGTTCTCCAGGAATAACTGGAATCTCAATCAACTTAGCAGGTTTCTCATTGGCTCTTTTTTCAAAAGGCTTTACTAAATCCTGAGCAACAGTATTGTGCACTCCAAGAACAGTAGCAGTGCTTAATATAAGTGATCCTATAATTGGATTTGTTTTCATATTTATTTTGTAGTCTCCTTCTTCTCCAAAAGTGCTTCTGCTATATTTCTAATCTCATAATCTCTAAAACCAAGTTGTCTTAAATCATTGAGACTTTCGCGAATGTCTGACTTGTTACAAGTTTGTGTTACATTTACAAATGCTAATGCAAACTGTTTTCGCATTTCAATATACTTTACCTGTAATTGTGGTGCTTCTTTAAAGAGAGCTTCTCTTAATTCGTCACCTGTTCTTGGTATCTTGTCCAGATCATATAAAATTTTTCTATTTTCAGTTGGGTTTAATTTTATAAACTCATTTTCTACAATACGATTAAAAAGAGGAATTGTTATATATGTTTTCTTTTCCCCCTCTATATCATATGTTTTTGCAATACCATCAAATAATTGGCCTTTTAAAAAACCCATCTTTGAATTAACATAAATATTGCTCTCACTAAGGGTAGTTTTTTTATTTGAATAAACACTAATCAAAGCGGCTACTTGTTCGCCCCATGTCTTTGGCAGTGCATCAGAAGCCCCATATCGCTCAATTCTTTTTTCAAGCAAGTTAATCATTAAATCTACATATTCATCTTGAAATAGCTCAGGATTAGTGCTGGTTGAATATGCAAGGGTTAAAAATGCATTTTTTCTAAGCTTAAATAAAGCTTGAATATCTTCTTGTGTTAATTTTCCACCATTACCGATATCAGGCAAGTAAGATTTCACGACATCAGCGCTTCCATCTAATATACGAATGAGATCAAGGTGAAGCTTATGAAAGCCTGTTACTTCAGATGGAGTTACTGCAATTCGATAATCCTGGTCTTTTAACCCTTTAAAAAAACTAGCTTCCTTTTTAGAATTTAAATTGTTTATTGTTCCAAAAAATAATACCTTACCAATGCCACAAATGGCTTGTGAAGATTGTTCTTTTATAATCCCATTTTTTATAGCACTAATAATTGTTGGATATTCCTCATTAGGTTTTATCATTGTTTTACTTAAGGTTTCATAGAACATTTCTCTTAATTGTGGATTATTTTCATCTTGTTTAAGCTTATTTACTAAAAGCTCTCTTATAATTTCATGGCTCTTTGGAGATCTTACTATTCGCATTAACTGCTCATTAAAAAACCTCCAGTTTTTTATAGCATCAACTTGTTTTGTCCTTAATAATTCATCTTCCAAACTTAATAAAATTACTTCACTGATGTCTTTGCTTATTTTTTCATTAAACCAATTTTCAATTTTAGAAATTTGTTTTTGTAATTCAGGACAATACTTTAAATTAATACTACTTGCCGAAGTAGTGTTTACCACTTTTGTAGATTGAAAACACTGTGTAAGATATTGAGCACCAAATAATCTATTAAATGATAAATATAATTCTTTTAGTTGTTCATTTGTTTCAGATTTAATATTTCTATTATTTGACTTTTTGTATGTTTCTACAATACACTTAATGTTTTTTTCAAAATAATTAAGATTAATATCAATGAGCTGCACCATTACTTCAGGAGGTAAGTCTTTTCCTATATATTCACTATCAGATGAATTTAATAGTGCTCCCATAAATCTAAGAAACTCTTTTTTATTAAAATCTTTTTGGCTATTACAATACAAATCAGAAAGTCTACTTATATAATCTTTTCTGTACAAAGCAAATAATCTATCTACAGCTTCTTTTTCACCTTCCCCCTTTCTATACATTCTAAGTGGAGAATGAGGACCTAAAGGTACTGCATATAAAACCTGCATTTGAAGATTTTCTTTTTCACTAGAATCTTTTAGTTTATTTATGCCAGATGCAACAATATCAAATAAAATCAGGAAATCCGGATGTAACTCTTCATTTTTTTTATAGTCTAGGTAAAAGTAAGAACAGTATTGGAAATCAATAAGTCCTTCTAGAGTCTTTTTTAATACCTGAGGCTCAGAATCATTGTGTTTAGCAAGTTTTGTATAGGTATTAAGTAATGGTTTGACAACCGTATTCTGTAATAAAGTATAGTGTCCACTTTTAGCAATAGTATATAATTCTTCTTTAATTGCGGACTCTAAGATATTTTTTATTTCTTGCTTATCAGAATATTTATCGATTTGTTTATCAAGCCAGTTTACATAAGTTATATGATAGTTACTATCATTACTCAAGCTTAAAAGAGCTTGAGCTGACTTAGTTAATAACTCTAATTGTTGTGGGGAAGTTAAATTGTTTATTTCCTGAAATAACTTTCCTGTAGATTCTTTTTCTTTAGTGATAGTTTTATCTTGATTAAGCTTTTTAATAAGTTTTGGGATATCTACTCGATCATCGGCAGAAAGATTTTGCACACTGATAACAGCAGCTGTACTTAACATAAGTGATCCTATAATTGGACTTGTTTTCATATTTATTTTTTAATCTCCCGACTGTCTAATAATGCTTCTGTTATATTTCTAATTTCATAATCTCTAAATCCTAATTGTCGTAAATAACCTACTCCATCATTTACATAAAATGTACCTTGCTCTGAAAGTGATGTTAAAAGCGACAATGCAAATTGTTTTCGCATTTCAATATATTTTCCTTGTAATTGTGGTGCTTCTTTAAACAGAGCCTCTCTTAACTCTTCACCACTTCTTGGTCCTTTTCCGATGTCATATAAAATCTTTCTGTTTTCAGCTGGATTTAATTTTATAAACTCATTTTCTATAATACGGTTAAAAAGCGGGATTGTTATATATGTTTTCTTTTCTCCTTCTATATCATATGTTTTTGTAATACCATCAAATAATTGTCCTTTTAAGAAACTAAGCTTTGAACTAACATAAATATTACTTTCATCAAGGGTATCCTTTGTATTCGAGTAAACATGGACTAGAGCAGCTGTTTGTTCTCCCCATGTCTTAACTAAAGACTCAGGTCTGTCATATTTTTCAAATCTTTTTTCAAGTAAATCTACTATTGCATTCCTATGTACCTTTGCTAAATGAGAGGGCAAATACTCTGAATAATCACTGGCTGAATAAGCAAGGGTAAGGAAGGCTTTTTTTCTAAGTTTCCACAATGCATTTAAATCATTACTATTAATTTTTCCATCTTTATCAATTTCAAATTTACAGTTTGGCAAATATATTTTATAAAACTCTCTATCACCACCATCTAAAATCTTAATTAAGTCAAATGTAAGCTTGTGAAAATAAGATAAGTCATTTTCTTTCAACCCTATTTTAAAAGAGATATCAGACAAGCCACGAAAGAAATTATATTCTTTTTTTACATTTGTTTTTATATCTACATTTGTTGACCATAATGTCCCTAGAGATATGGCTTTTCCTAACTTTTGAAGATCCTTGCGTGATTCGCTTTTAACAAACTGATCCTTTACAAGGCTTGTTATTTTTGAAGTATCTGGTATAAGCCCACTATTAATTCCTGAGTTACTATGTAATCGATGTAGCTCTTGCATAAATCCGGTCCAATTCTCCAAGTCAGAGAGAATAATTTGAAATAATGGCTCTCCTACTTTTTGAATAATAGACTCATGAGTCTTTGTGTATACTGACTTTAACTCTGGTGGACTAATATTTATGCTACCGCTGCATTTATATCCACCTGTAATACTCCACACGCGCTCTCCCGCTACAGGAACTTTATAGTAAAACATATATAATTCTATAATTTCATTTTTTAATTTATTTTTTAACTCTTTTTGATTTGTCTTCTTATAAGCATCAATGATTTTCAAAGTGTTTTCTTCAAAATAATTAATATTATTTGCCATAAAATGATGCAGCAAATAAGGACTCCAGTTTGTAGATGGTGTTATATCCCCCCAGTTATCTTTATAATTTAGATTCAGCAATGATCTAATAACTATCATAAACTCTTCTGGATTAGTATTTTCTTTTTTACAAATAATATTAGACAAGTACTCTATACACTCGTTTAATTTTTTTTCATTTTTATAGTGGACAAAAAAGGCTGGTGTTTCTAACAATTTAGTTCTTAAAACTTGTTTCTCTTTTGATTCTGGAAGATTTTCTATACCAGAGCAAACAGCATAAAACAACGATACTGAGCTATTTTTAAGTTCCTCTTTACTTTTAATAGTTGTCTCAGGATCATAATGACGAATGGCATCCTGCAAATAAGTAAAATTAGAAATCGCATCATATAAAAATGCTGGTTCTGTCTTGTTATGACTCAGAAGTTCAGTGTATTTTTCTGTCAATGATTTTAATAATTCTCCTCTTGAAAACGGATGTATTCTATTAAAATTAGACATTTCTTTTCTAATTACAGTTTCTAAAACTTTTTGATTTTGCTTAGATTTATTTTTAATTGAGTTATCAACTTGTTTTATTAACCACCTTGCATATGTTTTATTACACTCTAATACAACTTCATCAGGATTTTGATCAGGAAATGAGGTCCATGAAAGGCTTAATAAAGCCTGACTAGATTTTATTAATGCTTCAAGTTGTTCAGAGTCAATTACTCCATCATTTGTTTTTTCTACAACCTCTTTTATAAAGGCTAAGCATTTCTCTTTTGTATCCATTTGTCTTTGATAGTCAAAACTTCGAGACCAGCTAAATAGCTTACTTAATGCAATCAAATTGTTGCTCGCAATAGTTTGTTTTTTACGATCATTGTTTGTCAGTAATTCCAAATTCTTTTCTAAAACCTTTTTACAGTATGGTAATGAGGCACGCATTACATCACCTTCAGCAGCACCTAGCCCACCAGATCTCTCTTGAATACTTTGTAATTCACTGAGTACTTTTTGTGCCTCATGCAATTTATTTTCAGGCAGTTCACAGATTGCTCTAAGTTTTGTTCTATAAAGGGAGACCATAGAACTAGATTTTTCTGTGCTTTTATTAGTCTTTATTGGATCAGTCTTTTCCTGAGCTACTGTATTTTGCACCCCAATAACAGCAGCAGTGCTTACTATTAAAGAGCCAACAAATGGTCCAATCTTGCTTACCGCCATAATTACGACTTTCTTAAATAAAATATTTAAAGTGTTATTAAGTTAGGATTATTCTAAACCAGTAACAATCTAAGTTCAATCACAAAACCAATACCTAAATACAAAATTAAGCTCTAATAACTATTTAACTCTCAATTAATCCTTTTAAATATTCATCAAAGTTAAATTCCAGAATGTCATCCATTTTTTCACCAAGACCAATAAGCTTTACTGGTAAAGCTAATTTATCCATTATATTTAAAACAACACCACCTTTAGCCGAGCTATCTAATTTGGCAAGAATAATACCCGTCAATCCTACTGTTTTTGAAAATAATTCAGCTTGCATAATAGCATTTTGGCCTATCGTAGCATCAAGTACAATTAGTTTTTCTTTTAATAAATCCTGGGCATTTTTTTCTATGACATTGTCGATCTTTTTTAATTCATCCATTAGGTTAGCCTGAGAATGAAGTCTACCAGCCGTATCAATAAGTACTAAATTATAATTGTCTTTTTTTGCTTTTTCAATTGCACTAAATACTACAGCATCTGGTTTTTTAATTTCAGGTGGAGCATATACTTCCACTTGTGCTTTATCTGCCCAAATAGAAAGCTGATCTTGTGCAGCAGCACGAAATGTGTCAGCGGCTACAATTAATACCTTAAAGCCATCACTTTTTAGTTTATTTGCAAGTTTTCCTATTGATGTGGTTTTACCAGAACCATTAACTCCTACAATTAAAATAATATTTGGCTTAGTCTTATTAAACAATACCAACTCATAATTTATTTTATTGCCTAAAATATCTTTTACCACAGTCTTAAAAATTGTTTGAAAGTCTTCTTTTCTTATTGTGGAGCCTTGAACTTGTTTTTTTAAGCCCCCAATGATTTTTTCAGATAAGTCAAAACCGATATCTGCTTTAATTAGCTTTTCAAGTAGGTTTTCATAAAACTCATCATTAATTTCTAAAGGGATATCTTCTTTTAAAGAAAATGATAACTGAGTGCTTTCATTTGTTTTAAACAAAGCTTGTTTAATTTTTGATATGCTGTCTTTTAACCAGTTTGGCATAAGTATTATTATAGCCATTTAGGAAAAACTAAGAATAAATTGTTTTCCCGATGACATCTTTGAATTCCTAACAGACCCAGTTTTAATAGATGTTATAAAATAACGATATGTCAAACACAAATTCAATTGCACTTCTACCACTTGATAATCGCCCTGTCTCTTATTTACTTCCAAAACAAATTGCTAATTTTTCAGGTATTAGTCTTATTTTGCCAGAAAGAAAATATTTGGGAGATTTAATAACTGAGGCAGATCTTTGCTACTTAAAAAAGTGGTTAAAAGAATTATTGGATATCAGTACTCTTATAATTTCACTAGATAACTGGGTTTATGGAGGACTGGTACAAAGCAGAAAGCATACCTATAGCTTAGAAGAACTGAGATCGCATGTTGATTTATTGAGGAGCGATTGTGAGGGCTTATCACAACAAACCCCGATAACAATATATGGATTTTCTTCAATCATGCGAATCCCAAACTACAATAACTCAGATGAGGAAAAAGATTATTGGAAAGATTACGGAGAAACAATATTCAAGTGGTCAGAATTAATGCATAAAGTAGGAAGAGGTATAAAAGGGGATTTATCTAATGAAGAGCTTATAGAAGAATGGTACCAAAGTAGTAAAAGATTACCTGTTGATGTTTTAGTAGATTATAAATCTCACAGAGATAAAAACTTTTCTATTAACATGTTGTGGCTTGAATTACTACATAATAATTATTTTAAGTATTTAATTTTTTCATGTGATGATTCTGCCAAATATGGAATGAACGTTATAGAAGCAGAATATTTAAAAGATCAAATCAATAAACATAGGTTTTCTCACTTAGCAAAAGTAATTTCAGGTACTGATGAAATACCTTTAGTTTTACTTACAAAAGCTGTTTTAGAACAATCAACAGAAAAACCATTATTATCTATATATTTTAATAGTAATACTGGGAAAGATCAGATCTCAAGGTATGAATCAGACTCAATACATAAAAGCATTTTAAATCAAATAGAAACCCTGGAGTTAAACAATGTAGAGCTTACTAAAGAAGACATTGTACTTTGTGTACATTGTGCTGATTCAGTTCAAGGAGATCATATTTTTAAAAATATACCTGACAACACAAAAAATAATGTTGTCAAGTTTATTGAATTTTTAAAAAGTATAAATAAGCCTTTTATAATATTAGATCTTGCTTATGCAAACGGAGCAGATCCGCTGTTAATTGAAAGCTTATTAAATGCAAACATTAATTGGCAAAATTGTTATGGATATTCTGGATGGAATACCACGTCAAATAGTACAGGCTCTGTGCTAGCCATAGGAATAAACAGATGGCTTGCAGAAAAGAAAAACAGGTTTAACCATGAAGAGTTTAAAAAGTGCTTACTCGCGAGATTCTTGGATGATTATGCTTACCAAACCCAGATACGTCATCCAAAAATTAAAGAAGAAGAAACCAATAATAGAATAAAGCCTTTTGTTAAAGATTTTTCCAAAATCTTAGACTTGGACAATATAAGTGTAAAATGTACATTACCCTGGAAACGATCTTTTGAAGTAGAGATTGATATAAATGTCGTACAAAGAAAAAATTAAATCTGAAATCAAAAAAGTTCTTAATGGTTCTCTTTGTGAGATTGGAATAGAACGCACAAAAACAAAAGAACATGGGGACGTTGCTACAAACATTGCAATGTTACTTGCAAAAGAACAAAAAAGAAATCCTTTAGACATTGCAAATGAAATAAAAGAGAAAATCACTTCTTCTAATTTAATCTCAAAGTTAGAAGTAGCAAAACCAGGATTTATAAACATTGTAATTAGTGATTCTGCACTGGCTGAATCATTAAGTGAAGTATTTATTCAACCACTGTTTGGATTTGGTTTACCTAAAACAAAAGAAAAGATTTTAGTTGAGTATGTTTCAGCCAACCCTACTGGGGATTTACACATAGGACATGGCAGGCAAGCTGCTATAGGAAGTTGCTTGGTGAATCTTTTGGAGGCTAGTGGACATGATGTTCAAAGTGAGTTCTATATTAATGATTATGGTGAACAGATAGCAAAACTTTCACAGACAGTATGGGCTATTTATAAAAAATTAAGTGGGGAAACTGTTGAGTGGAAAGAAGAGTTTTACCCTGAAGAATTGGTTTTGCCATATGTAAAAAAAGCCCTGGCTGAAAAGATAGAAAATATAACTATAGATAGTCTTGGGCAAAGAGTAAAGGATATTATTTTAAAATCTCAAGGTGATCTACTATCATCGTTTAGAGTTAATTTTAATAAGTGGTTTAGTGAAACCTCATTACATCTAAGCGGAGCAGTTAAAGAAACTATAACTAAATTAAAAGATTCTTCCTATGAACATGAA
>JAHFBD010000078.1 GCA_023250175.1 Candidatus Melainabacteria bacterium | reverse complement strand
GGTTCTTTACGTTCAATCACAATAGCTGATTTTAATGGAGATGGAAAAACTGATCTTGCAGCTGTTGATGATTCCAAGATTTATGTTTTACTAAACAATGGGAATGGAACTTTTGTAGCTGCTGTTAATTATGCTATTGGTTATGTTAATGGTGGATACTCAATTACTGCAGGTGACCTTAATGGTGATGGAAAAGCTGATCTTGCAGTTGTTAATAGAAATTTTAGTTCTAACAATATCTTAATTCTATCAAATAATGGAGATGGAACTTTTGCACCTGCTGTTAATTATACTGTTGGTTCTTACATACATTCAATTACAACAGGTGACTTTAATGCGGATGGAAAAATTGATCTTGCGGTTGGTGCTTCTGGTAAACTTTATGTTTTGCCAAACAATGGGACTGGAGCTTTTGCAAATACTATTAGTTATTTTATAAGTGAGACATCACAACTAATTACAGCAGGTGATTTTAATAATGATTTAAAACCTGATCTTGTAAGTGCCAATGGTAGTCTCATCTCAGTTTTATTAAACAATTCAGATTGTATTATTTCTACACCTTCGCTTACTCAGTCCCCAACACCAACTTTAATCTGTGACTATCTGTCGTTTGCTACTCCTTCTACTCTTACGGTAGGTTCTGGTGTTTCTTTTACAGTATCAGAAGATTTTAACAAAGATGGAAAGCCTGATCTTGCAACTGCCAATTTTAGTTCTAATAACGTCTCAGTTTCACTAAACAAGGGAAATGGGACTTTTGGAAGTGCTGTTAATTATAGTGTTGGTAATGGTCCCAAATCAATCACGGTAGGTGATTTTGATGGAGATAGAAAACCTGATCTTGCTATTACTAATCAAACTTCTAACAACGTCTCAATCTTACTAAATAATGGAAATGGAACTTTTGGAAGTGCTGTTAATTATAGTGTTGGTACTTACCCACAATCAATCACAGCCGGTGATTTTAATGGGGACTCAAAACCTGATCTTGCTATTGCTAATAACAATTCTCGCAATATCTCAATTTTACTAAACAATGGAGATGGGACTGGGACTTTTGGAAGTGCTGTTAATTATAGTGTTGGTATTTACCCACAATCAATCACAGCCAGTGATTTTAATGGGGACTCAAAACCTGATCTTGCAGTTGGTACTAGCAGTAATGTCATCTATTTTTTACCAAACAATGGAGATGGAACTTTTGGAAGTGCTATTGAGTATAATGCTGTTGGTCATGGTGCATATTCAATTACAGTAGGGGATTTTAATGGAGACTCAAAGCTTGATCTTGCAACTGCTAATTTTAGGTCTAATAATATCTCAATTGTATTAAGTAATGGAAATGGAACTTTTGCAAGTGCTGTTAATTATAGTGTTGGTAATAGTCCCAAATCAATCACGGTAGGTGATTTTAACGGAGATAGAAAGCTTGATCTTGCAATTACTCAAGATTCTAGCAATATCTCGGTTTTACTAAATAATGGAAATGGGATTTTTGGAAGTGCTAGTAATTATGCTGCTGGTGCTTACCCACAATCAATCACAGCAGGTGATTTTGATGGAGATTTTAAATATGATCTTGCAGTTGCTAACTCTGATAATAAAGTCTCAATTTTATTAAATAATTCACAATGTACTATTCTGTCATCCAGTTCTTCTTCTGGTGTTGTGAATATGTCTTCAAGCTCATCTTCTGGTAGTTCTACAATCTCATCTTCTGGTAGTTCTACAATCTCTTCTTCAGGAGGGGTCACATTTTTAAAAGATTATGTTCTAGTTACTAGTACTAATAATAGTCCAATCAATGCTCAGATCATAATAGACCCCCCAGCATTTCTTCCTCCTCTACCTTCCACATATAATAAATTGGTTTCTCTTGATATAAGTTTATCTACTACAACTATAACCACCACCATACCATATAACATATATGTGTTTTTACCAGGTAGTGATCTTTCAAGCAAAGGTCCAAACCTACATCTTTTACACTATGTAAATAGTGCTTGGGTTGATACCACGACAGGCTATAATCCCACCACTAACGTCCTTACAGGACAATGTTCTAGTTTCTCACCGTTTGTAATTGCAGAAATTATTTCTTCTTCTAGTTCTGGAGGTACGACAATTTCTTCTAGTTCTGGAAGCATGTCAGTGAGCTCATCTTCTGGAATATCTACTGTTTCATCAAGCTCAGGAGGTATGTCCTCAAGCTCTTCTTCCAGTTCTTCTGGTTCAATAGGTATACCATCGGACTACATAGGTTCTTGGAAAGAAGCGGGCAACAGTTCACTTTCTTTTCTTATTAATGCTAATAATCCACAAGGGAATTTTAATATAGTCACTCTTAGAGATAAACTTATATTACTTACAAGTCCTCCTGCATCTAATGTTGAAATATTTAGCTCAGATTATGGTGATATATGGACTTCACTACCAAACAATGGATTACCTAGTGCGGCTACAAATCCTAGGCTAGTAGTTTTTAATGATATATTATATGCTTTCTTGCCATTTTCAAATGGATCGAATCCTTTAAGAAAAATATTCACTACAATTGATGGTTCAAACTGGACGGATAATGGAACTTATAATAATACTTACGTTACTCTTCCTAACAATTTTGCAAATCCAATTGTCTACAAAAATAAAATGTGGATATTTGGTGGAAGTGGGAGTCGTGATGTATTTAACTCTACCAATGGAATATCTTGGACCAAGGTTGGAACTTATAACACGCCAGAAAAATATGGACACGATACTATTATTGAATATAATGGACAATTGTTATCTATTGGTGCATTAAGAGATTCACAATTCCAGAATGATTATATACCTCAAACGTATTCTTCTACTGATGGAATTAACTGGACTTTACTTGGTAAAAATAGTCTGCCATTTGCAAATGGATTTTATTCTGCAACACCTGTAGTTTATAACGGTGCCATTTATTTTATTGGTGGGTATGAACTTCCTGCATATGAGACTTATTCTAAATCTATTTATATTTCATATGATGGGGTTACCTGGACTAAGAGTACTGATACTCTTCCATTTGCAACATATATTACTAAGCCAATACTAGTTCACAAAAACAAGATATTTGCTTTTGATGGATTTATTCCACAAAACGAACATTCAAGAAGAGTACTTTATTCACCTAAGACTCCTCCACTACCAATAAGTACCTCTACTTCATCAAGTTCTTCTTCTAGTTCTGGCTCACCTTTAAATAACTCATCTTCAAGTTCCTCTTCTTCTGGTGGACAAGAAATTTGTATTCAAAGTCAGTGGGCATCTGGTACAACAGCAAGCAATTCCTATAATGGATATCCTGCTTCAAATATAGATGGTCCCCCGGAATGTACATCATGTAATAATTGTCCAGGTAATAAAATCTGGTTCAATGCTACTCTCAGTGGCTCTGCTACAGTGACAGCATCATTTGCTACCCCAACAATTGCTGACTCTGTATTAATTAAAGAATCTTATTATCCTGGTTTTGTTAAATCAATTACTCTTAAAGATCAAAATGGTAATCAAATTGGAAATCCTATAAGCGTAACTGACGGTAGTACTTGTTCAAATTATGATCTTATTGTTTCATTCCCACGAACCACTGTTCCTATAAGCAAAGTTTTAATAGATACATTACCTAAAGTAGGTTCTTCTTTCTCTTCAATTGATGCTGTTCAACTTCGTTGTTCTTCCACTACTTCTTCTAGTTCTAGTGGAGCAAGTATAAGCTCTTCTTCAAGCTCTTCATCAGGAAATACCTCTTCCTCAAGCTCGTCTTCTGGGTCTTCTGGCATAATTTGTCCAGTATATGATTGTTTCCCTTCTTCTGGATGTTCAACGAGATCAATAACCTTAGCAAATGGCTGTATGAGTTGTGAAGTGGTTTGCTCATCATCCAGTTCTTCATCGGGCTCTTCTTCAAGTTCAGGAAATGTATCATCATCAAGTTCATCAGGTTGTACTAGCTATACAAAAAATATTTATAGTGCAGGGAGTGGACCTAAAGCAATTGTATTTGCAGATGCTAATAATGATGAGATATTAGATTTAGTCACAGCAAACAATGCCAGCAATGATATATCAGTTTTTATTAGAAATCAAGATGGTTCATTTAAAACACCAGTCAATTTTGCTACGGGTAGTATTAGCCCTTATGGAATATCAGCAGGGGATCTTAATTTAGATGGAAATATTGACTTTGCTGTACCTAGTTATCAAAGTGGTGATGTTTCAATACTTTTTGGGGATGGAATGGGATCTTTTAGCCAAGCAGGCCATTATCTTGTTACTCAAATATCACAATCATTGACTCAGGGAGCTTGTTCTACTACAATTGCTGATTTTAATGGGGATAATAAACCAGACATTGCTGCTTCAAGTATTGCCAATATAGTTTTTATATTCCTAAATAATGGTAATGGAACATTTACTACCAAGAGTAGTACTATTATCAGTTCTCCATTTTCAATTACATCAGCTGACTTTAATAAGGATGGGAAAATTGATCTTGCTACTGCTAACTATAGTAGTAATCAGACTTCAATATTTATTGGAAATGGAGATGGAACATTTAAAACTCCTGTTAACTATTTTGCTGGAAACAGTCCTCGTACAGTTATAACAGGTGACCTTAATGGTGATACAGTGCCGGATCTTATTTTTGGTAATGCGTCTGGTAATAAAGTTTCAATCTTGCTTGGAAATTCTGATGGTACATTTCAAGATGAAGTTAAATATACTGCAGGTTCTTATCCTGAAACAATTTCTACGATTGATTTTAATAAGGATGGTTATTTGGATCTTGCTGTCGCTAATTATATTTCTCAAGATATTTCAATCCTTTTTGGTTTAGGAAATGGTACCTTTAGTAGTCCGTATAATTATCCAGTTGGTCAGAATCCATTTGCTATTTCCTCTCTTGATTTAAATGGAGATAACTATAATGATTTAGTAGTTGCACATTCTTTAGCAACCAATAACATTTATACCTTATTAAATAATTCTACTAATCTATCTTGTTTTGCTTTACCTTCATCTTCAAGTTCTTCTGGGGCTCCTGTTTGTCAAACAACATTTACACCATCAAATAAAGGTACATTTGGTACACCATTTTCTACTTTAAAAGTCGCTGATGATCTTAACAAGGATGGCACCGTAGATCTTGTAATGAGAACAATCGTTACTGATAGTACAAATACAATGGTCGTTGATAACAAATTAGAAATTTTAAGTGGCTATGGCAATGGAATATTTACAAATTCAAGCACTTCTAGTCAACCTAATTGTGGGGTTATTTGTCCAGGAGGTCAATATATTGCAGTTGCTGGTGATGGTTCTTGTACTTATAAGAAAACTGAATGTGGTCATAATTGGTACTGTTGCCCATTTCCTAATCCATCGGTAAGTTGTAGTGTTCCTTGCTCACAAGGATCAAGTGCTTCTTTAGAGTGGAAGAGTGAGGCATGTACTTTTGCTGGAGATTATTGTGGGAAATATTGGAACTGTTGTCCAACAATTACACCAAACAGCTTCTATTCAAGCTTTAGTATAAATAAAGGACCGCATTCAATTGCAGTTGCAGATTTTAATGGCGATAATAAATCTGATATTGCTGTAACTGATCAAACGACCAATACTCTCTCAACATTTACACAACAAAACAGTTCATTTTCTCTTGCCAACACCATAAATAATGTTACTTACACAGCAGATCTTACAACGGCAGATTTCAATAAAGATGGTAAAAATGATATTGCTGTAATTAATGGAAATCCTAATGTTGTTTCAATATTTACGGGCAATGGAAATGCTTCATTTACTAAAACAAAAGATATTAATCTAGGGGTATCTGCATACTCTGTGGTAACTGGAGATTTTAATTCTGATAGTAGTATTGATTTAGTGGTTTGTAGAGCAAGCTCTATTACAACAATTCTTGGTGATGGAACAGGTAACTTTAGTAATCCTACAGATTTTACTTATAGTGGAGCCAACTTTACCTCGCTCAAAGTTGGAGATTTTAATGGGGATAATATATTAGATTTAGTTACTTTAGGAGCTTATACAGATTCTGCTATTTCTATACTCATAGGAAAAGGCGATGGCACTTTCAATAAAATAGGAAGCTATGATTCTGGAACAGCTCCTAGAACATTATCAGTTAATGATCTTAATGGAGATGGTAAGCTTGATATAACTCTTTCAAATGGATTTAGCAAAGATGTTTTAGTCCTTCTTGGAAATGGCAATGGTACTTTTACGCCAGGAAGAAGTATTAGACTTACTGCTGATGTATATTCGCATGCAGTGGCTGATGTAAATAGTGATAAGAAAAAAGATATCCTTGTCTCTGCTGATTCAGGGCGAGTATTTTTTAATGACACCAATTGCTCAACTAATACATCAAGCAGTTCCTCATCTGGTGGTACTCCAACTACCTCCTCAAGTTCTGGAAATATACCATTTGGTTTATCTTCATCAGGGAGCTCTTCATCTTCTGGTTCATCAGAGTGTATCCCAGATTTAAGATGTTCATCAGGAGCTACATTAGTCCAATGGGTAAGTGGTAATCAACCAAATTGTCCTTGGCTAGGAACTGGTTGTGGACATAATTTATACTGTTGTCCTTCTTCAAGTTCAGGTAATGTGACATCTAGCTCTTCTTCTGGTAGTGCTACATCGGCATGTACTGATTCAGACAGTGGGAAAGATTATAATATAAAAGGTAGCGTAAGCTATGTGTTTAATGGAGCACGTTATACACAAACAGATACTTGTGTAATAATTGTGCCAGGTTCTGCTACTCAAACTAGTTCTTGTCAAGGCTCTACATGTAAACTTCAAGAGTTGTTTTGCAATAATGGTTCTGCAGAAAGTGTAGCAATTGATTGTACAGATTGTGCTAATGGTGTCTGTAGGTCTTATTCTAATAGCTCATCATCAGGTTTATTGGGCAGTACTTCATCAAGCTCTGGAAGCATTTCAGGAATCTCTTCTTCTGGTGCTACTCTTGCATCAATTGATACAGCAAGACTTTCAGTATCAATAAGTTCTGGAGGTAGTGTTAATAAACGAAATGACTCCAATAACCCATTCCCAAGTAATACTCCATTTGTTAATGCTTTTAATGATTTTGTTAATATTGAACAGTCAAGCAGTGGCACGGGCAGCAATTACACTATTCAATTTAACTACACTGGTGCAACTATACCTCAAGGATATACTGAAAATGATTTATATATATATCATGGGAAAAATAGCTGGGTTCAAGTTCCTACTACAGTTAACACAAGCAATATGACATTGACAGGTACTGTAGCATCCTTATCCCCATTTGCTTTTGGTGTACCTGTTCGTTCCTCTAGCTCTTCATCTGGTTCAAGTGGAGGAATGTCAGGAAGTTCTTCTTCTGGTTCATCATCTTCAGGTTCAAGCGGAGTAATCTCTTCAGGATGTATTTATCAAGGTCAGGTTGTAAGTGGTTGTCCTAATGGTCTTGTTTGTGTAAATGGGTTCTGTGGATTTGTTGACAATTTTTCATCCAGTTCTTCGTCTGGTTCAAGTGGAGCAACCATGTGTTCAAGTGGAGCCTCAGTGTGTGGAAGTGGATTAGTGTGGTCATGCAATCCATCATGTTGTTTACTGAATGGAAATGCGGCATGTTTGGTAAATGGATCATGTCAACCAGGTGGATCATGTGTAGCATCATCAAGTAGCTCAGGCAGTAGCTCAAGCGGAAGTATGGCAGTAAGCTCTTCTTCTGGATGTGCCCCGATAATCACTGAATACGCTATACCTACACGAAACGGTGTTCCTAATAGTATTGCTCAAGGTCCAGATGGTAATCTTTGGTTTACCGAACAAACCGGAAATAAAATCGGAAAGATTACAACAGGTGGTGTAATCACTGAATATCCTATTCCTACAAGTGGTAGCAATCCTTATGGTATTACTCAAGGTCCCGATGGTAATCTCTGGTTTACCGAACAGATTGGAAATAAAATTGGAAAGATTACAACTGGTGGTGTAATCACTGAATATCCTATTCCTACAACTGACAGTGGTTCTTATGGTATCACTCAAGGTCCCGATGGTAATCTTTGGTTTACTGAATATATTGGAAACAAAATCGGAAAGATTACAACTGGTGGTGTAATCACTGAATATCCTATTCCTACAAATCTCAGTGCTCCTTATAGTATTACTAAAGGTCCAGATGACAATCTTTGGTTTTCTGAATATATTGGAAATAAAATTGGAAAGATTACAATTGGTGGTGTAATCACTGAATATCCTATTCCTACAAGTAACAGTTCTCCTTATAGCATTACTCAAGGTCCTGATAGCAATCTTTGGTTTACTGAATCTAATAGAAATAAAATCGGAAAGATTACAACTGGTGGTGTAATCACTGAATATCCTGTTCCTACAGAAAGTAGTCCTTATGGTATTACTAAAGGACTAGATGGTAATCTTTGGTTTACTGATTATGGGTGGAATGAGATAGGAAAGATTACAACTGGTGGTGTAATTACTGAATATCCTATTCCTACAACTGATAGTGAGCCTAATAGTATTACGCAAGGTCCAGATGGCAATCTTTGGTTCACTGAATATTTTGCAAATAAGATTGGAAAGGTTTCTATTTGTGTCTCCAGTAGCTCATCAAGCTCAGGAAGCACTACTGCAAGCTCTTCTTCTAGTGGGCAAGCCTGTTCCAGTGGTTACACGACAGATCAAAATGGTTGCAGTAAATGTCCTTGCGGTTGTACTTACCAAAGCAACTTATCAGCTTGTACTGGAAATAAGACTTCTCCACCGGCACAACTTTCCTCATGTCCTATAGGTATTGTTGCTTCTGTTTGCTGTTGTCCTACTTCAACTAGTTCCTCCAGCTCAAGTGGAGGAGCTACAAGCTCTTCTGGTGGACAAGAAATTTGTATTCAAAGCCAGTGGGCATCTGGTACAACAGCAAGCAATTCCTATAATGGATACCCTGCTTCAAATATAGATGGTCCTCCGGAATGTACATCATGTAATAATTGTCCAGGTAATAAAATCTGGTTCAATGCTACTCTCAGTGGATCTGCTACAGTGACAGCATTATTTGCTACCCCAACAATTGCTGACTCTGTATTAATTAAAGAATCTTATTATCCTGGTTTTGTTAAATCAATTACTCTTAAAGATCAAAATGGTAATCAAATTGGAAATCCTATAAGCGT
>JAHFBD010000077.1:7133-9394 GCA_023250175.1 Candidatus Melainabacteria bacterium | reverse complement strand
CTACAGGAGCCATTAAGAACAATAAATAGTTATATTCAACTTTTATCAAAGAAGTATGAAGGTAAACTTGACAAGCGAGCTGATGAATATATTTCTTTTATAGGAGATGCGTCTAAGAGACTAAAAAACATGATAGATGTTCTGCTTGATTATTGTAGGATTGGAGTTGATGAGGAAAAACTGGAGCAAGTTGACTGCACTCGCCTATTTGAGGAAGTTATTACTAGCTTACAGTCATTAATTCAAGAGAGTAAAGCAAAAATAAAATATGCAACTCTTCCAACAATAGAAGCCAATAAAACTCAATTAGCACAAGTATTTCAAAATCTAATAGTGAATGCTATTAAGTTCCATAAAAAAAATATTGTACCTGAAATAACCATCAGTGCAAATAAGAATGATGATAATGAATATTTATTTACCATTTCTGATAATGGTATTGGGATTGACTTGGAGCATAAAGATAGAATATTTCAAATCTTTCAAAGACTACATACAAGAGAAGAATATGAAGGTATGGGTATTGGTCTTACAACATGTAAAAAAATAGTGGAAAGACATAACGGAAAAATTTGGGTAGAGTCAGAACCAGGTAAGGGTAGTACATTTTATTTTACTTTGCCTATGACGTTGCCCATCACAACCCTAACTATTCTATAACGCTGCCCAAGTTAAACTTGGTTAGTGGAAAAATTTTAAAATCATATTTTTGATAACAGCTTTTTTTGTACATTAGCAATTATCCAACTTTTTCAATAAGGTAAAGTTTTTCATCTTCAACCATATAAAGCATTGGTAAAAATGATATTCTTGGATATTTTTCTCTTAACCGATTAGCTTCACTAAACATAAAACTCGTTTCATTTTCAATTTCAAAAAATGGAGCAAAACTATTGAAGTGATTTTCTGCAGTTTCTTTTGTCCAACCAGCATTATTGACAAGTCCCTCTACAACTTTTTCTTTTTTACTTGTTAGATTTACCATTCCACAATTTGTGTGTGCAATTAATGCTATATATTTTATATCTCCAAACCCAATTACAAATGAAAGTTTAAATTCATTACCAGTAATCCTTGCGCCAGCTGTTCTTAGAATATATGCAAATTTGTTAGGTATATTTAATTGTTTTCTATTATCCATGCACATTACAACTGCAAGTTCTGCTTTCTCGTATTCCTTAAAATTTTCTCCAAGATTGTGATATTTTATTAAGTTTTCAAATGGAGTTTTAATTATAGATGTTGGTAAATCATCTTGATTAAGTATTTTCTTTAAATGATATTGTGAAGTCGGATGTTGCATTATAAAAGATTGATTTTTATCCAAGAAATGAAAGTAGCTCAGCATAGGAAGAAAGCAGTTCACTATTTGTTGCTAGTTGATATGCAATAAGATGAACTGCACTAGCAAGTACTTTTGAAATCTTTTTTGAAGCTTTTAAGCTATAGTAAACCTCTTTACCTTTTCTTTCTTCTGTTACTAATTTGTGTGTTCTTAAGAGTGCAAGATGTTGTGAGACATTTGACTGGCTTATATTCAACTCTTTTTGTACCTCATGAACATTTAAGCTCCTGTTCTTTTTTAAGAGCCAGAGGATTTTAATTCTTATTGGGTGCGATAATATAGAAAATAAATTTGATACAGAATTGATTTGTTCATTAGGAATTGTTTTTTCTTTTTGTTCTTGCATAGCTCTTTGGTATATTATACACATTCTAATATTCTAATATGTTAAAATCATAAATTTGTAATATCAGCAATACGGATTTGTTTTAGTGGTCGTTTAAGAGATAGAACCTAGTTAATCAAAGATAAAAAAGATGAAGAGCAAAAACCATGTTTGAGAAGTTAAAATTATTCCTTACTTTGTTTGATGCTCGTTATGAGGATTTAAAAGTACCATCTTGGTATTTGATTGTTTTTCGTGACTTTACTGCTGGATTGATCGTAGCTATGGTAGCTATACCTCTTGCAATGGGTTTTGCAATGGCTTCTGGATTAGAACCAGAACAAGGTATTGTAGGTGGTGCTGTTGCAGGATTAATGGGGGCTTTATTTGGCGGGTCTAAATACCAGGTTTATGGACCAACTGCTGCATTTATTCCAGTTATTGCTGGTATTATGCACAAATACGGAGTAACTCCAGATGGTCAGTTGACACATGCTAATGGACATGGTTTTTTAGTTCTTGTTGCCATTATTGCAGGCATAGTTCTTATGTTAATGGGGTTGTTTGGATTCGGTAAAATTATTACTCTTG
>JAHFBD010000077.1:0-7123 GCA_023250175.1 Candidatus Melainabacteria bacterium | reverse complement strand
TACTCTTGTTCCTTATTCCATAGTTGTTGGTTTTACAATTGGCATTGCAGTTACTATTGCAATGTCTCAAATGAGTGAAATCCTTGGATTAAAAGCTAAACTTGGACATGGTTTTTTACATAAGTTGCAGATGATATTTTTACATCTGCATGAATTTAATATTTATGCTTTGTTTCTTGCACTAAGTACATTTTTTATAATAAAGTACCTGTTAAAACTTTCTATTTATATTCCAGCACCATTAATTGCTATTGGTATTTGTACACTACTATCGTCAACTTTATTAGCAGAACATGATTTAACATTAATTCGTACAAAGTATGGCTCTATTCCTACTCACTTTTGGGTTTTTACTCCCCCAATAATTCCTGAACTTAGTCTTGGTATTATTGCAGATATAATTTATTTTGTTCTTGCTATTGTATTTGTTTCTGGTGTTGAAAGCTTACTTTGTTCTAGAATGGCTGATAGGCTTGCTGATAATAAAGGAACCCCTTTTAATCCAAATAAAGAGCTCTGGGGGCAAGGTTTAGTAAATATTGTTGTCCCACTATTAAATGGATTCCCACATACAGGAGCGTTAGCTCGTACAGCTACAAACATAAAAGTTGGTGGCACTACACCACTTGCAGGGATATTTAAGTGCTTTCTAAAGTTACTATTAGCTGCTTATTTAGCAACTTACCTTGAACATGTTCCAATGGCTTGTATTGGTGGAGTTCTTATGTATGTTGCTTTCAATATGGTTAAACCAGCAGAAGTTCTAGGTATTTTAAGCCATAATCGTTTTCATACAGGATTAATGATTTACACAGCACTTGTGGTTATACTTACAGATTTCTTAACAGGGGTTCTTTCAGCCATCATCATTTATGCAATAGCGTTCAAATTGTTTAATGGGTTAGTTGTACCAGATAAAAGAGACAAGCAACTTATTGAAGCAAAAGAGCCAGTTCGATTTGATTGATTATTTGCTTCTAACATTCTCTAACGACGCTACCCTTAGTAGTATTGTTCTCACACAAACTTTTAAAATCTTTCTAAAACTTGACTGTTGTAAAAATAGTTCTTTCTTCCTAGTGAGTTTAGTATTATTGAATAAATATCTCTTTATCTTGATTTTAATAGATACTAGGAAGAATATTCTATTAAACCAATTTAACTGATGAGGTTTGCAAAGGCAATATTCATGCATCATTTAGGGTGTTGTGAAAAACTTGCTGACTTTAGAATTGGTTAGAGATTAAATGTTTCTAATATTATTAAATCATAATTATTGGTTAACTCGCCTCATGTATTTTATAAATCCTAATAACTTAATTAAAGATGGCTAGATAGAAAATACAAGGAGATAACTATGAGTTGGATCGAAGATGTCGGAGGTTTTCCTGCAGTAGCATCATCAATAAAAGCACAACAACAAGCTGAAGATCAAGCAGCAGCGGCAGCAGCAGCGCAACAAGCACAAGCAGCAGCTCAACAAACTGTAAATAGTAAGGATAAGACAATAAATGAGCTACGAGATGAACTAGATACTGCTCGTCTCTTTTTACTATCAGGAGGGGAAAATGGAGGAGATGAATTTGTGTTAGGCAATATGTTAGCGCACAATAATGATCCCAAGGCTGCTACAGGAGGAGAAAAGAAACCACAAACAGATTCTCTATTTAATATTTTTGATGATTCTAATCCTAGCAAAGGAGAATCAAAGCAGTCAGGATTAAATTCGCTGTTGAAACTTGCGTTGTTCAAAAAAGCTATTAATTTGTTCAATCAAAAAGGAGAATCAAATCAATCAGGATTAAATTCGCTGTTGAAACTTGCTTTGTTTAAAAAAGTTGCTAATTTATTCAATCAAAAGGGAGAATCAAATCAATCAGGATTAAATTCGCTGTTGAAACTTGCTTTGTTAGAAAAAATTGTTAATCCGCTTAAGCAAGATGGCAATTACAGTAAACAAAATCGTAACCCCGAAGCTGCTATTAATGTTTTTAATATGGGCGCTGCAGAAGAATCAATTTAAGCTCTTATTAAAAATGAAAATACTGTGCCAACTATTTAAACAATCTCTACAATTAGAAATAAATAAGTGTCTTGTATGACCCATTGTTTTGACCCTACACTTATGACTATTTTATTAGTAATTGTAATTTGATTGATAGTAGTATATTATATTAAAAATTAATATACGAAAATGGATAAAATTACATTCAACGGAATAAATAGTAACCTACTTAAGCCTAAAGAAAATGAGGTATCTGTAGATAATGTTTCTAGTAATGAAGTTGAGATTGGACCTCAAAAAGGAGATATTCCACCTAATACCGTAGAAAATTGTCCTCTAAGTAGTAGTGTTAATCCTTCTGTTAATCCTATTTTGTTTAATATTGCCAGAAAAGCTGTTTTAAATACAGAAATTGTATCAGATTTTATAAAAGACAAGGTAATAAAAATAGGCGATTTTTCTAGTGGGGATTTTGAAAACAACATTACAGAGTATTTAAGTAATGCTCTGAAGTCTGATAAATCTTTTGAAAATGAAATTAGGAAAAAACTATCAGGCGTTCCATTTGATCTTATTGAAGACTTAAAAAGGAGAATTATTATAACTGAGTCACTTCCAGAGTCAGCAGTTATTTTAAAGATGTTATTTGCTCTTGAGGATAAAGATGAAATCTTTCATCAATTAATGCTCCCATATCTTGAAGAAAGATCTGGGCTTGGAGATAACAAAGTTGTAGAAAGCAATAAAAGATTTTACCTTCGATTTTTACAAGCATTACCTCAAGATGAGTTGAAAGAAATGTTGCTTAATATTAGATATCCGGAAGTAATAAGGGTAGATAATTTTGCTTCTACATTACTTAATTTTGCAGAACCTAAGCTTCTTTTAGATGTACTGGAAAAATATCAAATTAATTTTGCTTTACCTCAGGAAGACCAAGTAGCAGTAGCACATAAGATTCAAATGATTCAATTAAACATACTCCAAAGTGCAGAAGCAAGAACAAAATTAAATGATGAGGCTTTAGTATATCTTGAAGCTTTATACACAACATCCCTTAGTAAAAGAGTTAGTGATGATATTGCAAAGTTGTTTTCATATCATTATGCAGAATCTGCTAAATCAGTTTTCATTCGAGAATTGACTGATACGGTAGATGATACAAGCAGTGAAAATAGATACAGGCGTTACATTGCAATTAATCATCTGGTTAATGCAATGAATTATGATTCAGAATCTATTGATTGTTTAAAAGGATTTATTCTAAAAGACAAAGATCCTTTTGTTGTTGGCAATGCAGTTTATTTGTTGGCAAATAATATGGGAGAAAATGGCAAACAAGCTTTAACTGATGTAATTGTAAATCAAATTGAAAATGAAGTTACATCATTGCCACTATCTTGTTTAAACCTGCTTTATATAGCAAAGGATCAAAATGTATACTTAAATTTAATTAAAAACATATTTAGTTTTGATTATAAGGATAAAGATAAAAAACCAATAAGAGCAGCATTTGAAAATCTCTCAGGTAGCTATTTGTGTCCAATTGCAAAAGAAAATGGAGATTTTCTTTTTGATCCTGTTGATGTTGAACAGTCGGAACAAGCTATAGATTTAATAGAGCGTATAGGGGTTGATACTTTTTTCCAGTGGGCACTTTCAGATTCAGTAGATGAAAAGTCCTTGAGAACAAATTCTCAAGAATTGTTAAATTATTCTTGTACTATAAATCAGGAAAGAGTTTATAGTCTTTTAACACGAACATTGATAGATTCATCAATTTCACAAAGTTCTGAACTGACCAGAAAACTTGCTGGTATGGGACAAGTAGGAAGCTCCGATCTATAAGTATCTTTAACAATTAATTATCTTTTTTTCTATATTGTATACTACTTGCATGTGCAATTCCCGCAGCTTTTCTTAGGCTATCAGCAAGCTCATCAGTTTTCATAAAATCATCTAGTGAATGAGGATCTTCTTCAAGTAATACCTCTAATATTTTTCTTGCATTATCTCTAACATTTTTTTGTGGACTATTAAGTGTAATATCTACAAGCTCAGGTACTCCAATATAATCTATTACTTCTAATAAGCTTAAAGGTTCAATGTCTCCGGGAGAAGGGTCACCCAGATTTAATGTAAATGGAACTTCTAACCCATCTAATTTCTTAAATGCATCTTTAATATTAATTTTTTTTAGCATTAACACTCTGATTAAAATAGCCTTATACTTATCTTGATTTCCAATTTCAGAACTATATTGATTGCTTGAATATTTACAAAGTGCTGAAAGTGCCCAGGAGGGATTTCCTGATTGTATATCTTTCTCTATTTTTTCAACCAAAGCATTTTCTCCCGGGACTCCAGTAACATCTTGATCGCATAATTTTTTAAATGCCTGATAGCGGACTAAATGATCTTCATGATCTAAAAAGTCTATTAACTTGTCTACAGCATCTGCTCTTTTTAAGAGAGCATAACACTCTACGCTATTAGCAGCTCTGAATCCTGTATTATCTATCAAATCTTCATTATCAATTTCATTTAAAAAGACTTTTTCTACTTTAGCAATTTCTGATTCGCTTTCTACCTCATTAGTTAAAATACAAGCAAGTCTAAGTCTATGCTCATCCCCGCTTAGTTTAGGGAATAATTTCAATTTGTTTTCAAAAGAAATATCAAAAATGTGTTCTTCTATTCCGGCAATTAATATTTCTTGTCTATCAAGAATATATTGTTTTGTATATTGGTTTGAAACAAAAGGAGTTCCACTGCTTTCATCAATTAAGTGGATTCCACCAAACTCATCTTCATCATCGAGATCAGAGTTTATCAAAGTATCTATTTTATCTGGAAAAGTCAAAGCTTGAGTGTATAAAAGCCTTCCAATATATTGAGTAATATTGTTTACCTCTTCTGCTGATTGCTTGAATAGTAGTTCTTGGGTTGAATCAATAGTAGTTATATCATTTGTTTTTGATTCAGTTGTGTTTTCAAATTCAATTACATCTTCAATGAGTTCACCATCAATTATATATCTGACAAAATCTTGTGGTAAATCATCCTGCCCTACGTGCTCAGGTTCTTTAATAGTTTTATCTTTAGTATTGTCTATAACTTGCTCACTTTGAACCACTTTATCTAAACCATTGGAAATAGCAAACAGTGACTTTATAAGAGGATAAAGTTCTGAGCTTGATGTACCGGGATTCATAAAATAAGCAGTAACGAAGTCTCTCTTTTTGGGGTAGGTGAGTCCTGAGAAGATGTTTGTTACAGTATCCAGCTCTAAGTCAGGAAGGTGAAATGAGTAAGATACTAGTTCTTCATTTTCAGTCAGCATAAAAACTGCCAATGAACTTTTTGTAGCAATTGCATCTATATCTAATTCTAAATAGCTAAGCTCATCATGTTTTTCTTTTAACTTTTTATAAAAATAGTTTTTTGTACCTTCTGAGCAAATAGGATTTGCAGGATCTCTTTTACCTTTTATTTCAAATGGTAGAGCATATTCATACATTTGAAGCAAATCTTGTGCTGAACGACAAACATCTACATAGTCTTCAAGATGCATTTGTTCTAACTCTCTTTTAAGGGCAAGATCTGCAGACTCTAGACTTGTTTTTGATGGTTCTTCAATTCTGTTTTGAATACCTTTTATAATTTGTACAAATCCCCAGTCTTTAATTGGATGTAAAGTTGGTTGATCAGACTCTCTTTTAATAATTTTTTTTACTTTGTGTAAAACTGCTTTTACGAAAGTAGGATCTAGTTGTTTTCTTTTGTCTGACCCAGGTTCTCCTAAAAGCTCAGCAACCGTTGTTTTTTTATCTTTTGAATATGCAATTTTTTTTGCAAGTCTATTAATTTCAACAGGATTTATTGGTGGAATTGCCATATAAATTTTTTCTCAACTAATAAATTACTAGGATATACTATCTTAAAATTCAAATTGTTAAATTTGTATAGTTATTACTTAGTAAGTCTAATTTAATATTTTCAGATTTTATCAACAAGTTAGGTTAAGAGCTGCTTTAAATACAACCGATAAACAATTTTTTACTAATCTTGCATTATTTAAGAAATTGCTAGGAGACTATTTTTATCAATTCTTTGTATATTTTGCCTTTATACTATATTATGCAAAGGGAGGAATAATGGTATCTCTCAATGGAATTGATAACTTAAATCATTCTCTGCAAACGAATAAAGTTAGTAACAATAGTATCGATTTAACAAATACCGAACCGAATCCTTCAGTAATAACCAATTCACATGGTACTGCTATCCGAGCAAATTTTTCTCTTCCCGTAGAATATAAATCTTCAGGACCTATAGAAACTCCTTTAAGATTAACTGATGATTTGTGGCTTGTTAGTTTTTATGATCTTCCCGAATCTTTACAAGTACAATTAAATTCAGAAGTAGGTTTATTTATTGTTGAACCCAAAACTTTAAACATCAAAGATGGAAAGGGTTATAAGGGACTTAGATCATTTGAAACTGTTCAAATCAAAAAGATTGCTTTCAGGTTTTCTGAAGAGGCTCTTGCTAATGCAGAAAACCTTTTAATAAGAAGAGAAGAAGATGTTGTTGTTGTTGAATTAACCTTAGGAATTGTATCTCAAAAGATTAATATCCAAGCTAACATTAATACCTCTCTTGTTTCTATGCAAAATTATTTTTTAGCAACATCGATGATGCATGGACTTAATAATACTTTCGTTACACGTGCCAGCTTAAAATCACTAGACTTTTTAACAAGTCCGGTAAAGAACGAGGACTTTTATTTTGGTTTATTTTCTTCTCACGATGAAGAATCACTTAGTGAAATATTGCCGGACATACAGGAAAAATTTGTACAATGTTGTAAATTATTAGGATTACCTGAATTAGTTAGACCACAAATGTTATTTGACTCTGTTAGATTTTTAGGGAATTATCACCAGAGGGAAAATATTTTGCGAGTAACAAATGAAACAGATAAAAACAAATTAACTTTATATGATGTTTTGAATATCATGTCTCATGAGACATATCATGCTAGCAGAACTCTGTATACAGCAATGATATTAAGTAAAGAAGAACGAGCTCAATTAGTGATTAATGCATTATCTT
>JAHFBD010000263.1 GCA_023250175.1 Candidatus Melainabacteria bacterium | reverse complement strand
TTACTTAACGGTGAAAGACTACTTTTATTTTTATTTGAAGAGTATAGAAAATACAAAGACTATGAAACTGAAAAGGCAAAGAAACCAAAACTTTTGGATGGGAATGAAATAATGAAATTGACAAGTTTAAAACCCTCACCAATTCTAGGTCAATTAATGAAAGATCTAGATGAGGCAATTGCTATTGGAGAAGTAAAAACTAAAGATGAAGCTACTGCTTGGGTTATTAAGATAGCAAATAGTTAGAATAACTATAAAGAGGCTTTTTTATTAAACGAATGTTCGGTTGCTTCCAGGTTGTTATTTACCCTTATTAAGTTCTTTAAAATCTCAACACCTTTTACTAGTTGAAGATCCTTTCCATCATCTGGTTTTCTCTTTGACGGAAGTTGGTTTGGATCGCTAAACCAGGGACCTTTACTGGCTTTATAATCTTCTGTGGATAACTTAACTTCAAAATCTGGTTTAATCCCTAGCTGGTTAATATCAACTTTGGCAGGGGTCAAATACTTAGCTATTGTAATATTTACACCAGACCCATCGTCTAGTTTGTTGATGCCTTGAACTAACCCTTTTCCAAAGGTTTTACTTCCTACAACCTTTGCTCTTTGATTGTCTTTTAATGCACCGCTAAAAATCTCACTGGCACTTGCGCTATTTTCATTTACTAATACAACTACAGGTTTATTTGTTATAGTTTTATCATCGGCTGCAACTGACTGGATATAACCATCGCGATCGACAGTACTTACGATTACACCTTCTTCTAGGAAGAGATCAGATATTTCAATTGCATTAGTTAATAAGCCCCCAGGATTGTCACGCAAATCAATTAGTATTCCTTCTGCTTTTGATAACTGTTTTAAAGCTTCTATCATTTCTTTTGTAGCTTCTTGTGAAATAAAACTATTTAATCTGATATAAGCAATATTGGTTTTAATAATACGAGCATGTCCTTTTGCTATTGCTTTAATAGGAATCTCGGCTCTGGTTATAATTCTTTTGAAGGAGTCCTTATTTCGTAGAATTGTTAAGGTTACCTGAGTTCCTATTGGGCCTTTGATTTGATTTGCGGCTTCCTCTACTGAGATACCTTTTGTGGAATCACCATTTATTTCAGTAATTTCATCACTTGGCAGTAATCCTGCTTTCGCTGCTGGTGTGCCATCTATAGGTGCGATGACAATTAATCTTTGACTTTTATCTAAGCCAATTTGAATACCAATTCCAGTTAGCCTTGCATTGATCGCTTGTTTTTCATCATCAAAATCTTTTCTGCTTAAAAATCTTGTATATCTGTCACCAAGGCTGGCTAACATTGTTTCAATAGCCTTGTGTGAGTCTCCTAGTGTTTTTAATTTTCCTTTATATCGATCTTTCCAAATAGACCAATCTTGTCCATTAAAGGTTTGATCAACGTAATCTTTTTTTATCAATTCCCAAACCTTGTTATATAGTTCTTGTGGTTCTACATCACTAAATTCTGCATCAATGCTATTTGGTTGATTGGTAACTTCAATTCTGGCATTTGCATTTTCTAATCTTTGATTACTACATAAAGTAATAAGAAAAATTGCAAAGAATAAAATAGTTGCTTTTGTAAAAATTTGCCATTTTGATTTTTTTAAGTTCATTCTTCTTCTTACTTTCCCAAATTTCTAAAAGACCTAGTATCTTTTTTATCTTTGTAAAACAATATTAGCAAATTTCAAGGTTTTTACCCAAGTATTACCCTAAACATATTAGATAAAGGTTATTGAATGGTAAACATAATAGATAAGACTTTTTATAAAGTGGTAGCTTGGTAAGTTGGTAAGAAAGATAATTAGCCTTGGATTATTCTATTAGCTAGTTGGCCGCAAGCAGCATCAATATCAAGACCTCTTTCACGCCTTATTGTTACCTTTTTACCACTAGTTTTTTCTAATACATTTTTAAATTTATAAATTGTTTCAGTTGCAGATCTTTTTAAAATTAACGATTTTTCAGGGCTTTGATTAATTGAAGAATCTAGATATATCTTATTATATGGAATTAAATTTATATGACAATGTAAATCTTTTATAAGATTACCGAGTTCTCTTGCTTTTTCAATCTGGTCATTTATATTATCAAGCAAAATGTATTCTAGGGTAATCCTTCTATTTGTTTTTTCATAGTAGTAATGAAGACTTTCTATAAGCTCTTTTATTTCATATTTCTTTGAAATTGGTACCAGGATTTCTCTTGTTTCTTGATCTGGGGCGTGAAGTGAAACAGCTAAAGTTATTTGCAATTTCTCATCAGCTAACTTTTTTATTTTAGGCACAATTCCACTTGTTGAAATTGTAATTCTTCTTCCACCAATACTGACAGAGTTTTTAATTATTTGTATAGCTTTTAAAAGCTCATCATAATTTAATAATGGCTCACCTTGTCCCATAAAAACAATATTGCTGATTCGCTCTTTCGTATCTCTTTGTATACCTAGTATTTGATCTATGATTTCATTTGCTTTAAGATTTCTTTTAAAATTAACAGTTCCAGTTGCACAAAATGGACATCCAACAGCACAACCTACCTGAGAACTTATACAAGCACTATACGATTCATGGTCCTCAAGAAACATTCTTACAGATTCAACATAGTTACCATCCTCAAGCTTCCATAAGTATTTAATTGTTTTATCATTACTAACTTGTTTTTCAAAAAGTGCTAATGGGCTTAATATATAGTTTTCTTTTAAAGTATTTCTTTCCTTTATGCTTAAATCAGTCATTTCGTCAAAAGAGGAAACCCATTTTTTATAAATCCAACTATGTATTTGTTTTGCTTTAAATGCAGGCCAGTTAAGGGTTTCTACAAGACTTATAAGATCACTTTCTTGTAATCCTGAGAGATATTGTTTGTTTTGAGCAATAATAACCATAGGGTTCTTAATAAT
>JAHFBD010000001.1 GCA_023250175.1 Candidatus Melainabacteria bacterium | reverse complement strand
TGTGAAATGTCTGTTATAACTGTAGTTTCACCTGCGTTAGCTAGTTTCTTTGCAATAGCTAAGCCAATACCACGACCAGAACCAGTAACAATAGCTACTTGGTCTTTTAATAAATCATGATGGGTCATTTTAGCCTCCGTAAGTGTTTGAGTTGTCATAAAGCCTCCTTATGTATATGTTCTATAACCTACCATCTACGGCATATCTAAGCAATAGTAATAACAATTGACTTAGGATAATTTCCAAAAATTCACCAAGTTATTAGGTTTTTACCTACCGCTCATTTTGCACTAATGCTCAACTCGCTCTTTGTTACATGGCGCTTTTTGGTGAATAAATCACACAAAAAGCTTATTTACGATCTTATATATTATAGCTAGGTAGTAACGTTATTAGCTTAAACTTGATTACGATATAATAAAGGCTGATTTTGAATTCTGATTCTCTGATTTTCTGACTTGCGGGTGTAGTTTAATGGTAAAACGAAAGCCTTCCAAGCTTTAGTCGAGGGTTCGATTCCCTCTACCCGCTCCATTTACAAATAATTTTTTCAAAAGCTTCATTCTGTTCATCCGTTCTATCCAATTCTTTAGTTTTGTCTAGTTCTAACCTAAGGTATTCAGCCTCAATTTGTGGATAGCCATTTTTAACTGGAATAAACCATAAACTAGGTTCTATCGTTAGTTCTCTCCCTTTTAACAGAAAGTTCGAACCTAGGGCATGTGCTATTTTTTTCTTATCTTCCAGCGTTCCATTTAAAAACCAGTAGTGTGAATATGTTATAAAGTCGAAATAGATTTCTGTATCTCTAATTAATTCCTTCTCCTTTTCACTTGAGTTCTCAAGTTTACCTTCCAAGCCTTTAATTTCCACTTTTAATTCTTTCTTTTCAGTTTTAAATTGTTCATCTCCAATTAATTTCTTAAACCTCATTCTTATAAGTTCATGAAGCTGACTCTTTGTTAATTTAATCCTCTCTGTTTCGTTTAAAAGTTTTACAGCACCTGCTAAGGATAATCCCATTGATTCTCTTGCTTTTCTTAGCCTATGGTTCCATCTTGCCATTTACTTTATTCCCTCTAAATCTAAAGTAAGCGATTAAATTAAAGAGGTAGCGTGTAATTTGCCTCTCAGGTAGAATATAGTGCTACGAGTGTTTACTCTCCCTTTCTAAGGAGAAACAAATTATGAACAAAAGTGAATTTTTACAAATAGGTGGTTTATGAATACAGGATTTGCTTTTTATCCATTACTAATAACCATTCTTGTTTTTAGCACATCTTGCAGTAAGCAAAATGATATAAAGCCAAAAGATGGAGAAGTAAAAACTTATTATGAAAATAAAGAAATTAAATCAATAGAAAACTATAAAAGCGGAATACTTCAGGGGGAATCTAGTTACTTTAGAGAAGATGGTTCTGAAAGGAAAACTGTAAATTACAGTAACGGAAATTTAGATGGCATACAATGGATAGAAAATCCGAGGAAACAAGAATTAAGTGGGTACCCTATAACTGATATTTCACTGTCAGCAACTGATTTTACAGATTCAGGCAAAGTCACACATATTCTCAGAAACTATAAAGATGGAGAGCTTATTTGGGAAAAAGCATTCTTAGAGGGTGGAGCTATAAAGGAATGCCTCTATAAAAATAGACCTTCTATAGAATGTTGGTTTTTTAATAATGATGGTAACTTGCGGAGTAATTATTCAATTCAACCTTCTTCAAAGCAGTTCACTGATGGAAAATTTGTTAAAGGGAAAAAGTATAATCCAGAAGGATACTTAGTCCGAGAGTGTTTTTCAGGTAGTGGAAATATAAATTGCAAGTCATATTTTTCAAATGGAATGATTAGAAGTGAAGAAACTTACGACGGTGATTGTATTCCATTCGGAAAAGAAATAGACCGATTAGATAGAATAATATATAGAAAGGTCTATGATTCTGAAGGAAGGCTAATATATGAATCTTCCGAAAAGAGTAAAAGTGGGGTCTCGTGTAGTCGTTCTAGTGCTGCTGCTGACATTATTAGTAAACTAAACGAAAAAAGAAAAATTAGGCACGGGAGATAAATAGCTTACTTTACTGCAACTCAGAATTTAGGGGTAGGGGCTAATTAATGATTTTTTATTTTTTTGAAACTAAAGGTGGCTTATTGAATAAGTGGTAGCAGGAGAGATAGCAAGAGCTGTTTGCCCTTCTCAGCTGTACAAAAATTAGAATGGGTGCTGACGAGTTTTTTATTCTACTTTTTTAAACAAGTCCCTTAGAAGATTATCACTTATAAGTACAATCTCTCCCTTAGGCTTGGGGTCTTTGTTTACTTTGTCCCAAAAAGTAGTGTATCTTAGCCTTAAACAAATACAGTAATCAAGTCCTCTCAAAACCACCCGCCCGCCATCATAAAATTCTTAATAAAAACTATACCATAGAAGCAGTTAGTCCTAGTGGGTAATATAAATCATGCAGCAGGAGCTAATTCTGGAATGTTAAAATATTCCGTATGCTCTCAAATTGTCTTCTACAATGGAGCTTTTTTACTTTAACAGTCCATCAATACTAACAATTTCTTTTACTATTTTCACTTTAATGTCATATGCCAGACTTAAATCATGATCAAGCTTTTTTCTTATAGGTGATTGGTCTGTAAGTTGAATATTTTCTCCTTTAGATTCAACCTGAGTAATAAATTTTTTAAAACTTTTCAGGACTTCGTTATCTAAGTTATTTATAGAATCAAGTTTCCGAAATAGGTTTCTTGTAGTTTTTGAGGTGACCTTGTCGTTTTTATTTAGTAAGATCTTAAGGTTTTTAATCTGCGAAAAAATATATTCCAGATATTGCTTATCAAGCTCAAGGGCACCTCTATCTTTTGATTCAGATAAATAAAAATGAACAGATTCTTCACGTTTTATAATATCGGTAATAGTTTTAAGTTCATCAGATGCATCTTTGTATCGAATTACATGGCCCCAGCTGCACCTGCCAGGAGAAGGCTGTCCATATAGTGTTCCGCTGTAATATTGTTTATCTCCCGGGCAGGAATCTGATGGTTCATTTATCATTCCATCAGCCATAGCCACCATGTTTATAGAAGATGAGATTGTTGTGATTAAAATATCACTGTCACCTTCTAGCTGAATACCAATTCCGGGACCATCAATAATAATCCATGGATTGTTTATAGCTTCTGCAACTTGACAGTAAGCATCTTGTAACCATGTAAAACTTAGTGTTAGAAAAAACGAGATTAAAAATAAGAATCGCTTCATAATTAAATTATTATAACCAATTACAGTCATTTACTGCCGCTAGAACCAATGTAGGTATACAAACCTGTCCTTGAAACTGTGCTATTTTAGTTCTAACGTCTTTTACCAGGGATGTTGTATACAACCCCCCCCCTCTTTTATATTCATCAATTAACTTTTGCTGAGTTGAGGACTTCTTCTATCTTTAATCTTAGATAGTTATCAATATCATTAGAATGCTTATAAAGCTTTTCTAGTGCAGGCATAGCTTGGCCTTTAGCACCAAACTCAATAAGTTCTTTTGCCGTATAATAAATTGCCCAAGGTTCTTTATGATCGAGAAAAAGTTCTAACATAGGAATAGCCTTTTTACCTAGAAATTGAACAAGAGTATCTGCAAGATAACCATGTTTAGCAAGATAATTTATGGCATCTGAGTCGTAATTATTAAGTAGTAGATCTTCTAATGCAGGGATGTCTTTATTTTTAGCATATAGTAGAATAAGTTCTCTCATTAGCATTGCATTATCAAAAGGATATTTTTCTTGATTAAGGAGCTTCTTTAATGCGTCAAATGATTTTTTTGTAGTACCATCAAGCCCATCAATAGCTTGTACCACAGTCCGTACAACATGCCTTTCTTTATCCCATAAATGTTTTTCTAGTTCAGGAATAGCTTCTTTAATATCAAGGCTGCAAAGAGTACTGGCAGTATTTTTAATTACAAATTCACTTTTATCTTGAAGAAGTTCTATAAGTGTATGGGCTATGACTTCATCTTTTATACCAAACCTATGAAGAGCTTCTGCAGCAGCTATGACAGTATAAGGATATTTTTTGTCACTAAGATGATTTTTAAGTATAGGAATTGCTCTCTCTTTAGCACCCACCTTACCCATATACTCTGCAGCATAGCTAATGAGAGCTGGGCATTTGCTACTAAGATGACTTTCAAGTATAGGAAGAACCTTGTCTGTAACGCCAAATCTGACAAGAAGTTGTACAGCATCTCTGGCTACATATGGATCTTTATGGTAAAGGAACCTTTCTAATCCAGAGATATATTTGCTTTTGGCACAAAGTTGAATAAATGAATGTGTTCTACTGTAATCATTTACAGTAATAAAATTATAGCTACTACCAGTATATAGGTAATTAAGATTTTCTTCATGTTTAGCTAGTGCTTTGTTTTTAGGATCTAATTTAATAAGAGCATTTGCTGCGGCTAGATTTACTTCCCACCAATCATTTTCCATTAATTCACCTATAGTATTGTAAGTAAGTCGATTTTCTAATAAAGAAATGGCTTCATCTTTAGTGCTAAGACTATAAGTGGCTGCTTTTCTATCTGCAATAATATAGTGTTTATCTTTGTCTGTGAAAAAATCTATTGATGTAGCCTTATCTTTAATACTAGCTCTATAAAGAGCTAATAGAGCGTTTATATCTAAAATAAGATATTTATTGTCTTTGTAAATAAAAACATTTTCTAATTCTGGAATAACTTTATCTGTAATTAGAGCTAATGCTGTATTTATATCTATACTAAGACATTGCTTGTCTTCATCAATAAGAAAAAGAGATGGAGTTTTATCTGGAGAGATCCATTGACAAGTACTAATGTTACTAATAGTTCCTGGGGTAGATATGGAAGCTAATTTATTGTCTGTTCCAGCTCCACCACTACCTTGTTCATCATCTTTTTTTTTATGAACACTAAAATCACGTCTTCTAGTTCTTTTAGAGCTTTCATCAGAAAACAGACTGTCCAATTTTTCTATTTTTGAGATAATCATGAGTAAATTTTTATAAATTTCTTAAATTACAAATTAACAACTTGCAATTATTCTAAACTATAAACGATAATCCAAGGGCAAAGTTAATAATTACTGTTTTCTTAAACTAAGAAATACAACTTACCGGTTTAGGAATTTATCAATAAGTTTATTCACCACAGCAGGACTGGCTTTGCCGCTACTCTTTTTCATAATCTGCCTCACAAAAAATCCTTTTACTTTATTCTTTTCTTATTCTTTCTCTCAATCTTTTTAATCCTTTCAAAAGTAGACTTGTTTGTTTTTTCTATATCTGACATAAGTTAAAATCTCAAACTAATATAAAATCATTTTAGCTACTTATGTAGCCGTAATCAAATTGTAACCGCGAGTTACATTAAGCAACAGAAGTCAGGGCTGGAATTTTAATATATCCCTGATATTCCCGAATTCGAGTTCTCGCCTCAAAGAGACGAGGCTCGCTCAAGCAAAGCTTAAGTGGCTAACGTCTTTTACTAGACAGCTTTCTGCCATTATGAATTTTTTGCTGCTCTGTGAATTAATTCTGAAATAAGGGTTTGATAACCTACTCCAAATTTCTTTGCAAGTTTTTTTATTCTTTCAATATCATCTTTATTAACTCTTATATTGAGAATAGCATTTCTTTTTTTTGAAGCAATAGATTCTGCTATGTCTTCAAACTCAGACTTGCTTACATTGAGATAACTTCCTTTTATTAACTCATTCTCGATTTCTTTTTCTTCTTTTGTTAGTTTAATTTCCTTCATTATCTTCCCCCCTTCTATAAATTTTTGTATATTTCCTGCTTGGGTACAAAGTCTTTAAAAACAACTCATCTTTATTTTTTACAAATGGAACTATCCAGATATAACCCTTATACTCAAATAACATAATTTCTTGGTATTCCTTCTTTGGATGCCTTTTAACGGCAATAAGTTTTGCTCGAATGATTTCCTCAAAAGATACTCCTCTTGCTTTTTTAAGTCTTTCACTTTTTAATATATTCCACTTAACAAATCGCACATAAGCAAGTTTATCACATTACAATTGTATACACATTCATGAAAATGAATTATGTAGCCATAGCTAATGTAGGTATATAGATATGTCCTTGGTGTTCTATTAATTCTAATTCCAACATCCTTAACCAGACAACTTTTTACTTCGTTTGTTTCGCATTAAGGTTCCCCAAAAAGTCAAAACATTAAGATTTTAAAATGTAAAATAATCTCATATTTTAGCTAAGATATTAAATATTTTTTATTACAAATCTTATAATTAAAAAGTCGCTCATTTATATTTTTTGTAATATTTTTTAATTCGGTAATATCAAATGAAAAAAGCAATTCCCCCATTTTTATTTTGCATAATTCTTTTCTTTCTATCAAACATCGCACTACTTGCTAAAACTTATGACTTGTTGAAGATAGCCGATTTAACTAATGGAGTGGTTTGTAACAGTAAGCAAAGCAATGAAATAAATATCCTTTTGACAAAACAGTTATCTTTGAAACTTAGAAAAATTCATGCAAACAGTTCTTACCATTTAAAAAGCGTAGATGATAAGAGTGTTGTTATTGAAATACCAAAGAACTTTGTTAATGTTGGCAGAAAGTATTTAACCATAAAGTTGTATGTTGCTGAAGAAATCCCAGAAGGTAACTATTCAATTGAAATTTCTAATGAACATTTTTCAGCAGCTACAGAATCTTTTAAATATCTTAAGCCATTTATAGTAAAGGGTTTTACTGGAGATTTAACAAGCGGTATAGCAAGTGCAAGAACTATTAATGGGAGTAAACTATCTCTAGGACAAACTCTAATAAACTCTAATGGGACATTTGAAATTGAAATAAATAAAGAGAAAATTTTAAGTAGTAATGAACCTATTATTGTAAATATAAAGGGAAGGCGAGATCTAAATTCTATATTTAATATTGGTGCTTTTAATTTAGGCTCTGAAATAATAGTTAATGATATTTCCACAATTATTACAAGTTTAATCAAAAACAAAAAAGATCTAGCTCTAAACTCTAATGATTCCTTTTATCGAGTTTCTAATGGAATTAAAGAAATCATTCTCTTTAAGGAGAATACTAATAACAATTGTGATATTAGCAAGTTTGCAAACTTATGCAATAAAAATGATAATAAAGCAATTGGTGTTGAGATAAAAGGATTTATTCAGAGTTCATCATGTGACCTCCCCCAAAGCATTAAAAACTTTATATTTAAAACTTCTGACGAGGAATTAGGTAAATCCTTTTGCGAATCACAAAAATTACCCATTTGTAGTAATGGACAAACATTTACCGTTGATATTCCATGTAATTGTGTGCAAGGCTCTACTCTAAGTGAAGAAGGTATCTGTACTTGTCCTAAAGGACAGTCATATACAGAGGAAGGGTGTATTAAAGGTGATATCTGTAAACTTGGTCAGAAAAACAGTTCTGATAAACCTTGTGTTTGTTCTGCTAAAGCCACAGGTGGTCTTATAGTTAAAGAGATTAATGGACTTTGTACCTGTGTTTCTGCTGCAGGCAGTGCACAAAATGTTTCTGACAGTATAATTTACACAAGTAAAGGCTGTGTTCAAACTTCTAATGTTTGCAAAGCTGATCAGGAAAACAACAATGATAATCCTTGTGCTTGTAAAAGTACTGGTGCAAATCCTGGAATTGGAAATATTGGAAGTGCTGCAATTCCTTCTGGTAAAAACAATTCTTGTGAATGTACGAACACTTTTCTGAAATATACTTTAGAAAGTGGATGTGTTTCTGAAGCTGCAATTTGTGGAGTTGGACAATCTTCTACTACTTCTTCTAGATGTACATGTGCTGGTAATGCTGTTCATAAAGACTCTCAAGTTGACGGTATTTGTATTTGTCCTGATGGTACTGAATACACAATAGGTGGATGTAAAATTCCTACTTGCCAAGATAACCAAAAATCTACTTCTGACAAACCTTGTGATTGTGCTTCTGGTGCTAAACCTAACGACAAAGGTATCTGTACTTGTCCTAAAGGACAGTCATATACAGAGGAAGGGTGTATTAAAGGTGATATCTGTAAACTTGGTCAGAAAAACAGTTCTGATAAACCTTGTGTTTGTTCTGCTAAAGCCACAGGTGGTCTTATAGTTAAAGAGATTAATGGACTTTGTACCTGTGTTTCTGCTGCAGGCAGTGCACAAAATGTTTCTGACAGTATAATTTACACAAGTAAAGGCTGTGTTCAAACTTCTAATGTTTGCAAAGCTGATCAGGAAAACAACAATGATAATCCTTGTGCTTGTAAAAGTACTGGTGCAAATCCTGGAATTGGAAATATTGGAAGTGCTGCAATTCCTTCTGGTAAAAACAATTCTTGTGAATGTACGAACACTTTTCTGAAATATACTTTAGAAAGTGGATGTGTTTCTGAAGCTGCAATTTGTGGAGTTGGACAATCTTCTACTACTTCTTCTAGATGTACATGTGCTGGTAATGCTGTTCATAAAGACTCTCAAGTTGACGGTATTTGTATTTGTCCTAAAGGACAGACCTATACTGAAAATGGTTGTGTCAAAGCTGTTTCTTCTAGATGTCCCTCCAATAAACCTATAAAATGTCAAGATGGAAGTTGTTCAGATAAAGAAGTTAATTGCCCTTGTCCAAAAAATAAACCATTCAAATGTCCTGATAATATCTGTGCAGTAAATTCATCTTCTTGTAAAAAAATTGTTGAATCTATTTGCCTTACTGACCAAATATCTACAATATCTGAGCCTTGTAAATGTGCAACAGGTGGACAAATAGGTAGTGATGCTAAATGTCAATGTCCCAACGGACAAATTTATACTGCTCTAGGGTGTGTTGAACAGGTCGTACCAACATGTATAAAGGGACAAATCTCAACTTTAGATAAGCCATGTATTTGTACTACTGATGCTGCATTAAATGATAAGAATGTCTGTGTTTGTTTTAATGGTGGGGACTACTCAGAAAAAGGTTGTGGTACATCGGTGATACCAATATGTGCAAATGGACAAATTGCAACTACAGATAAGCTTTGTGTTTGTGCTGCTGGTGCTGTATTTAATGATAGTAACACCTGTTTTTGTCTTAATGGTGGAGACTATTCAGAAAGAGGTTGTAGTACACCAACTGTTACAATCTGTAGACCTGGACAAGCGTCTACCTCTTTGTCTCCATGTGATTGTATCCGAGGGGCAGCAAAAAATTTAAGAGGAATCTGTGAATGCTTTAATGGAGCAATTTATTCCAATGAAGGGTGTCCGTAAGATTCTCTTGGAGAAAGCTCTCTAAGCTTTAGTCAAGGGTTTGATAATCTACTCCAACTTTCTTTACAATCTTTTTATTCTTTCTATTTCAACACTTTTGTGGGTTTAGCATATAACTTTGTATATAAGATATAAAAGCCAAAGAATAAATAGCAAGAGCAACCCACGATAAGTTATGATATCCCAAGAACATAGAATTATATTCTAAAAACCCACCGAGCATAGAGCCTAATAAGTTTGATGAAAATGCGCCAGGAATACTTGGTCCGTTTTTTAACTCTGTTGAAAAAACAAGCCCTGAAAATAGTATTGGAGAACATAAAACAACTAGTTGTGCAAGAGGTACTAAACTAGTTGGCAAGAAATCCAGATTTGATGATAAATGAAAAAATGATTCAATAAAAATAGTGGTTAAAAGTAAAGCATATGATAATCCAAGATGAATATTTTGTACCTTTATTACAACCAGATTAGAAATAAATGCAAAAAGGATAATCGTAAGAATTATTGCTGATATCACATACCAGGTATTACCAAAAGTAAGTCCTAATTGAGTTATTCCTTTAGTCTCTATTAGCATAAAGCCTGCTCCAAATAAAAAGAATCGCAAATTGAAATACTTTTTAAATGACTTGCCCAAAATTTGCTCATTAATGTCTGTTGAAACCAAAAAAAGCAAAAGGATTATGAATAAATAAGTAAACGGATATATTTTCTTAAACATGTAAATGAAAGGCCAATCGTCTGTAGAAAGATCAACATTTTCTTCTGTATCATATTTTGCTGTTACATCCTGTAGACTTTCATTATTAACAAACTTTTTTATTTTAGATAAACCTGGACCAATAATAAAAGTAGTTCCGCCATAATAATCTGCTTCAATACAAACAGGTTTTTGACCATCAAAAGCTTTTTGGAGCATTTTAAATATTTTAATTCCTTGTAATGGATGTGTTAATCCAAAGCTAAGTGAAACTAATCCATCATCCTTTAAAAGTAGTCTTGCTTGCTTAAAAGCTTCTACTGTATAAACAAAGCTATCCAATCGAACATTTGATAAACTTCCTAGTGCACTTTGCGAATCAAGTAATCCATAAACAATGAGATCGTATTTTTTCTTAGTAATCTTCATATATGTTCTGGCATCATTGATATGAACATTTACTTTTGAATTAAAATAAGGTTTTTCTGGATGAAGTATTTTTCCAAGATTTACAATCTCCGGATCAATTTCCACGGCATCAATAGATTTTGCACCATTTCTAATAGCAGCAGCCACATCGTTCCCAGAGCCAGCCCCCACTATTAAAACATCATCTAAGTTATTGGCTAACATATAAGCATTGTTGTAATAAGTAGAAATCTTATTTAAATATTTTTGCTTATCCTCGCTTTGTCCCTCCAGATTCCCTTTTGTTAAATCAAAAATTATCTGATGATAGTTGTGAGAAATATTGATAATTGCATTTGAATAAAAGTTTTTTGCATTATTAAAATCCACAACCAGAAGTTGATACGGAGAGTATATTTTCAAATTCTTTTTAAAGAAAGCATCTGGCTCAAAGGCAATCATTGAAACTAAAAGAATTGAAGCCATGCTTGCTAGCAATAAAACTTTTTTATTATCTTTGATAAACCATAAAATTATTAATACTACTAATGTAAACCAAACAAAAGGAGGCATTCTAAAAAAAGAAAGAATTGAAAAAGTTAAAATCCCAGCTATGCTTCCAAGAAGATTTATACTATATGAAACAAGAGAATTTTTTTTAGACATTAGATTTGACGTATAATGCCCTACAGGTATACATGTAAGAGTGTTGAAAACAAAAACTAAAACTATAAATGAGACCACATAAAATACCTGGGCAATAGAGTTCATTGAATTTATAGAAATGGTGCCATTTTCTTTTATTGGATACCCTAAGGCTGGCAACACGAAGCTAGTTCCATATAAAAAAATTACCTGGAATATCATTAAGAAAAGAGTCATGGGTAAATAATTTTTTTGTTTTTCACCTAAACTAAACCCAAGCCCAAAGCCAAAAAAACATGAAAGCAGGATCATATTCTTCAAGTAGCCAAATATTGGAACTAGAGCTGCAAAATATCTTATTAAAACGAGCTCAAAAAATAGCACTAAAAAACTGCTTAAAAAAATGTTAATGACTACACTGTCCTCTTTACAATCAATAGATGAAAAATAGTCATCAAGTTTACTCTCTTTTTTATAAGCAATGCCTATACAAAGAATTAATCCAAGGAAGAATAAAATCATTAAAATGTAATTGCTTGTAATTTCTTTTGCAACGAAGAAACTGCTGATTATAAAAATTAAAAAAAATGCCAAGATCTTTTTAAATAAAGAATTCATTTTTATAAGTTTATCATTTCTAATTTCACACAAATCGTAATATACGACTATATCAAAAGTTCAACTTTTAGCATTGACTGTTATTTCAATGCTTATCTTGAAAAGTTTAATAATTGTTTGGTTTATTTCGTTAGTAACAAGTTTAGCTACTTATCCTTTTTCTCCAATTTTTTAAGTTTTATTTGTATAAGTTCTTTAGCTCGCATTGCTTCATTAATTAGTTTTTTAGCTTTGGTAATAGCAACAGTAAATTCACCGTTAGTTATTGATGGATCAGTATTTTTAAATGGTTCCAATAGCATAATGGCTTCATTGTCATTATTTATAACATCACTTAATGTATCCTGAATGGTACTCATTCCTATCATGATGTTGCTATCTGCAAGATTAGTTTGTAATGTCATTAATTCATTAACGGAGCCCTCTAAGTTATTAATTGCTTTTGGGACTGAGAATGTAGCTCCAGCATTAAGAAGTTTTTTTAAATCAATTGAACCTTTAGCAAAGCGCTCATCACCAATAGCAGCGCCAATACTTTGTGCAGGGGTTAAAGACATTCCTCCTCCTGAGCTTGAACCACCTGAAGAAGATGAAGAAGAAGTAACTACAGGAGGAGTTGAGCCAGAAGATGAACTAGTGCTGGAAGCTGGTGAAGTTGTAGACATTCCATCATCACAGTTGAAGCTTGTTGTTATCATAAAGGTACCACTTGTGGGAAATCCTGGACCTGGGACTATTGATAGTCCTAATAGATCTCCCATAGAAGGATCAAAAGCAATCATAGTATTAGGATCTGCTAATGGAAAGGTATTCAAGAAGTCAATCGATACATTTCCATTCATGTCAAAAACTAAAATAGTTCTACTTCCAGTTTCGGAATTATTTGCTGCAGGACCAATTTCTAATGTATCACCGAACAATGAATCTGGTCCTGCAGCTGTAAATGTAGGATTTGGGCATTGCTGATTAAATATAGTAATAACTCCCGGACTGTTGCTAAAAGGAAAAAATCCAGGACCAGTAACTGTTAGATCATTTGGAAAAAATGGATTGTTATCGGTTACTACAAAAGTAGCTGCATTATTTTTACTGAAAGCGCTTACTAATATAATCAGAAATAAAAAACATAGTGTTATTGATTTAAGTGATTTAATTTTTTTCATTATTGTCTCCTTCGTAAATGCAATAAAAAAACTAATATCTATTCTAATATAATAAGCACCAATAAAGGATAGATAGTTATTTATTATAAGTATTGACTGTAATTGGTTTTGGTATATAAACTTGACCTTGAAGCTCTTGATTAATTGGTACCAGAGAAGCAATCAATTATAATCTTATCTATAAACTATTGGATTTACAGTGAACAAAAATAATTATTTAAAAGTATTGTTAGCTACTTGGCTTGGGTGGCTTTTTGATGGTTTTGATAGCTCTTTATATCCTCTTGTTGCAAACAGTGCTCTAAGCGAAATTATTGGACAAGACAACGCGGACTTTGGTTATCTTGCAGCAAAAGCGCTTGCTATTTTTTTATTTGGTTGGGCACTTGGTGGAATTATTTTTGGTTTTATCGGAGACAGATTTGGACGTGCCAAAGCATTATCTTATTCAATTCTTACTTATGCTATTTTTACAGGATTAACTGGACTTGTTCATAGCTGGGAACAACTTACAGTATTTCGATTTTTAGCTGGTCTTGGGGTCGGTGGGGAATGGGCTCTTGGAGTTGCACTTTTGGCGGAATGGTCAAATATAAAAAACAGAATTTCATCTACAGCCTTTCTTGCAACAGGTGCATCTATTGGTTGGATACTTGCAATTATAGTTAATTATTTAATAAGTCTTTTTGGATTTGGGTGGAGATGGGTTTTCTTTATAGGCATTATCCCTGCAGCTCTTGTGTTTTTTATTAGGCAAAATATTACTGAGCCAGAAAGCTGGGTTTGTATAAAAAATAAGATCTCTAACCCTTTTGAAATTTTCAGTTCTGAATATTTAAGAAATCTAATAATTGCATTTTTGCTTAGTGTAGCATTTAGTCTTGGAGCCTGGGGTTGTGTAGTTTTTTGGCTACCTCTTTGGATAGAAAGAACACTCAATGTAGGAACTGCAGAAAAAACAATTACAATGATTGTACTTATGTCTAGCTTTACTGCGGGTTGTTATGTTGGTAGCTATTTCATATCATTAGTTAAAAAGAAAACAGCTTTATTTAGTAGTTTTTTTATAACTTTTATTTCTGCTGCTTGTTTATATACTTTCTTTAAAAGCTATAGTATATTTATCTTAATTGTTGTTTCTGTACTTGGATTTTTTCACGGTATGATGCCAGGTGCATTTGCAGTTTATTTCCCAGAACTTTTCCCGATAAGAATTAGGGCAACTGCCCAAGGATTTTGTTTTAATGTTGGAAGAGCGCTTGCGGGCATAGGTGTATTGTTTAGCGGATATTTAGTTGAGAGATTTAATGAAGATATAGGTAAAGCAAGTGCATTAATGTCTCTTATTTTTTTAGTTGGTGCAATAGTAAGCTTCTTTGCACCAGAGACAAAGAAAGATCTAAGTCTTTAATTTATCACTCTTTGCTTTTTATTATCTGTGGGAGAGAAAAATATAAACTCAGTAAAATATTATGATTGATCCTATCTTGCTTAGGTGCATGAATATTTAAATATTGCATTAAATATCCACCCTCAGCACTTATATACGAGCTAAACTTATGGTTTAAACCAATAAATAATCTATTTTGATCAACTCCTGATTGAGGACCACTGTGATGTGTAGAAAGATTTATAAATGGCTCATCATATAAAACAGCCGACCATTTTTTATCTTTATCAAGAGCGTATTGAAATCTAAACATGTTACGAATTCTAACTGGAGTTCCATGAACTTTTTGAATAAATCTTTCTTCAAGTCTAAGCCTATTGCTAAATGAAAATCTGGAGAACTTTTTAGATTCCTTCTCATATAATACTTGCTCCCAGATTCTTTGCTCGCTTACAAAATGTGGGATATAATTTGTTACCCAAGCATAGCCTTGCCAAATAGACCAATGCTTATTTAATTGATACCCAAGAGAAGGTCTGACTAAGAGTTGATTTATATGAGTAACATTTTCCTGAATACGAGGATTTACTTCAAAGTTTACTTTGACTTTTTCTGTTATTGGAGCCTTTAAATAAATAGGTGCCCATAAACCTAAATCATTTTCAATGGATAGGACGGGAGAAAAGAGTAAACTACAGAATTCAACCAGTAATAAAATAAATAAATTTTTCCAGAGATTCACTAGGTTCACTCTTTCTCTAGCCTCACTATTAAATGCTTACTGGAACTTGAAAGGTGCTTTGCCTAAAAGATACCCAACCTTGCCAGTATATTTGTTTATGAGTGTTATTAGTGCATGATAAAGAGCCATTAAACCAATTATTATGTGATCAATTCCTGCATAATACTCAAGCGAGTGATTTAGTTTGATAAGAATATCAATCGTAAAAACAAGTGTGATGAAGATGTGCAGCAACATTAATGTAAATGACTTGTGTCCTGTAAGATAAATCATAACAAGAGAAAAAACCGCATAAATTGCTACTATTGGAAGAAAAAGAATATTATCCCAATGAAAGCCTTCTACTAACCCCAAAATCTTAATGATAAAAATGGAGGTCCAATAAAAACCATACATTGTAAGTGCTGTGCCACCAAGTTGATCATGGTATCTAATGTCAACCATACCAGCAATTATTTGAACAAGTCCACCAAAAACAAGACAAATAATTGATATAGCTAAATCGTCATTGTGTGGAATTACTCCTATTTGTACAAATCCCAGGGTTAAAGCCCCTACAGCAAGTCCAAATAATCCAACTGACAATACGTCAATTTTTAACAGTCCATCTTTCTTATCCATTGTTCTCCTCCTTTTGTGCTAACAATTTTTTGCACACCAATAATCCTTTTATAATTTCTTCTGGTGAAGGTGGATCTCCAGGAATGTAAAAATCTACAGGAAGAAATTGATCCACTTTCCCCAAACAAGCATAAGTTTTTTCATATACTGAACCATTGCAGGCACCGTCTCCAATCGCAACTACTATCTTTGGATTTGGCATTGCATTGTATGTTCGTTCCATTGCAATTTTAAGATGTCTGGTAACTGGACCAGTTATAGCTAAGACATCTGCATGTCGTGGTGAAGCTGTAAATTCAACTCCAAAGCGACTAATATCATAGAAAGGATTTGATAAAGCAATAAGCTCAGCTTCTTCTGCATTGCAAGAACCTAAATCTAAATGTCTTACTATTAGTGAACGACTTAATGCATGCTTTGTTTTTTTATCCAGCTTGTCAATTCTGTTTAAATCTTTTTGCCAATTAGTAATATCACCATCTCTAATATTTGGTGGTGCTTCAGTAGCATTTCCTTTCATAATCCACATTTTTAAAATATTAAACATATTTATTTTGTGCCTCTATTTATCTATCCACACATGCATAACACAGATTAAAACTTTTATTTACTAAAGGTCCATCTGGAACTATGTTTTTACCAATAGTTGCTTGTGCTACTCCTGCCCAGTTTATATATGATGCACTACGTACATGATAACGAAAGATTTTATTTTCTTTATCAAGCATAACCCAGTGAACAAGTTCACCTTTGGGAGATTCAAGAATTCCTAAGGTTGGTGTATATTGTGAATAAGATTTTTGTTCAGTTAAAATTTCCCCATCAGGTAAATCTTTAATTAAATTTTTAATTAGTCTTAAAGATTCATATACTTCATTAATCCTTATCTTTGTTCTGGCTAATGCATCCCCCGTAGTATCAATTGGTACACTAACCTGATACCTTTCATAAGCTAAATAAGAGCCATCTCTTCTTACATCTATATCAACTCCTGAACCACGTGCTCCTGGACCTACAAGCCCAAGTGAAATTGCTTGTTCCCTTGATAAAAAGCCTGTTAATTCTAATCTATCCAACAAACTATCAGTACTTAGAATTAATTTTTCTAATTCTTTAAAATCTGATTTGAAAAGTAAAAGTTGTTGTGCCAATAAATTAATACTTCTATCATCAATATCTTTTTGTAACCCACCAATTGTATTTAATCCTCTAAAAAATCTACTTTCTGTAAGATTATATATTGATCTTAGTGTTGTTTCTCTTAGTCTTGCTGCATGTACAGAAGCAAAACCAAATCCCCCGGCTGAACATATAGATGTGAGGTCTGCCATATGACTTGCAATCCTTTCAAGCTCAAGACAAATTGTTCTAATAAGTACAGCTCGAGGAGGAATTAAAATATTTCCTAAAGATTCGATTGCTATACAAAAAGCCGTAGAGTGACTATAGGAGCACATGCCACATAAATGTTCTGCTAATGTTAATGCTTCATTTATAGTTTTACCTTCTAGCATTTTTTCTATACCCTTATGTGTATAAAAAAGTTGAACATCAAACTTGTGAATCTCTTCACCTAATGCACAAAACCGAAGGTGTCCCGGTTCAATAATACCGGCATGAATTGGACCAACAGCTATTTGGTGTAGACCTTCTCCATGTGGTACCGAAAATTCTATTTCATGATCAGTAATTGGTATTTGATTATTTTTTGAAAAATCTCTTCGCATTGGGAAATTTTTTCCTGGATGCCAGTCTCTATGTAAAATAAGAGGATCTAACTCTATACCTTCTGGAACAATGCCAAAGAGATCATGAATCTCTCTTTCATGCCAATTTGCATAAGGAATCCTTGTACTTATTGCTGGGTATGAGAGATTAGATTGATTAATGCTTGCTTTTAATGTAATCAAATAGTTTATTGCTCTTAGAGAGAAAACTACATTCAGTACATAATTATTATTTAATTCTCTCTCGTCAGTTGCAGTTATAGTAATTAATGAAGAATTGAATTTAGATTCTTTGATTATAATTTCTGATGATATTGCTAAAGCATTTTTGTCAACAGTTAACTCAGTATGATTTGAGGCAATAAGTCGTTCATTAATAATAGAGTCTTTTAACAGACGTTTTATTTGTTCAATCACAGTAGTGGTTTCAATTGTTTTCATAAGCTTTTATCAATCCTATTGGGTGAAAATGCATAAGAATTGGGTCTATCAAGAGTAATTATTTTAGTTGCTTCATTAAGAAGTCTGAAAAGAGGACCAGGTATCCATAGACCAAGTAAACAAACCATTAAGAGTGGAATTACTAAGCTTAAGATGCTTGATCTGCCTACCTCACCTTTTAAAATTTTAATTGGGCTATTTTTTGTGTTGATTACTTCTCCTAATGTCATTTGTAGTAAATGATTAGATAATCCACCAAAAATAATTACTAAGAATAAAACAAACAGTGCTGTTGCAATCCAGTGATTTCCTTCAACGCCTCCACGAAGGATATAAAATTCACTAAGAAACATTGAAAATGGTGGTGAGCCAGCTAGAGCAAGTCCACCGATTAGAAGAATAACCCCGCTAATTGGCATAAGCTGAATTGAACCTTTAATGTGTTCCATATCCTTGCTATGAAACTTTAATGACAAGTTACCTGCAGTAAAGAACATTAAAGACTTTACCATTGCATGATTTATCATATGGAATAATGCACCAAATACTGCAATTGGGTTTGCAAAACCTAATCCACAGGCAATAATTCCAATATTTTCTAAACTAGAATATGCAAAAAGCCTTTTTATATGCTTTTGTATAAGGATAAATGGTATAGAAATGCCAATTGAAATAAGTCCAAAAATTAAAATTAAGTTGCTTGTAAAAAGATGTCCTATTGCTAAATTAGTTATTATTGCAAATCTAATTATTCCATAAATCCCGCATTTTATTAATACTCCTGAAAGTAATGCACTGACTGGTGTAGGAGCTTCACTGTGAGCATCTGGTAACCATGAATGCATTGGTGCAAGACCAGCTTTTGTACCAAATCCAATAAGTATAAAAATAAATGCAATTTTCATTAAGTCAGGATCTAATTTATATGCAATTGTTGTTAAATAATTCCAATTTAAGCCTAATTCTTGAATTCCCCCTGCATGTGTAACGGCATAGTATCCAAGAATAATTCCAATCATTGCAAATGCAATACCAACAGTACAAAGAATTATATATTTCCAAGATGCTTCCACAGGAGCCTCTTTATTGTAATAACCCACTAAGAATGCTGAGATTAAAGTTGTAAGCTCAATAGCAATCCAGATTACCCCAATACTATTTACTATAACGGTTAAAAGCATTGTGAAAATAAATGCATTAAGCAGTACATAGTAACCTTTTAATTTCCATAAATTATGAATTTTTTCCTCTATTTCATTAGTCATATATCCAATCGAATAAATGGAAGCTATTGTACCCACTAAAGTAATTAAAAAAATCATTAAACCACTTAGTGCATCTAAATAAAGAAAATTGTTAAAAGCAGTAATGTTAGTGCTTTGTAGTATGTTTTTTATGAGATTCAGACCTAAGAAAAATAAAAATAACATCCAGATAGACTGTATTCTCCCAAGCCACTTTTTATTTTGGATAAATACAGAAGATAGTGCTGCAAGTACAGGCATGCTCAAGAAGAGAATTATTTCTTTATTATGCATATTATGTTTTTAGATCCTTCATTTCTTCTACGTTAATTGTGTCAAAAGATTGCTTTATCCTATAAACCCACACTCCCATAACAAGTGCACCAATAAGTAAATTAAGGAATATACCCATCTCAACAACTTGTGGCATTTCGAAGATCGTGTCAATTGTTAAAGCAAAAATCCCATTCTCCATAACATATAAACCAAGTATTTGGGCAAATGCTTTTTTCCTTGTCATCATGATAAATAATCCAATTATAATCATTGAAATAGAGCTACTAAGTAATCCACTTGATAACACATGTATCTCTTTTTCAATTCCAATATTTGGTACTGCTTCAAATATAAGAGCAGTCAGAACACAGCATATAAGCATTGATGTCGGAAGTCCTATGTACGTTTCTATTTGTCTGTTTATTTGAATTTTTTGTAGAATAAAAGTGAGAATGGTGGGTATTAAAACACATTTAGCTAAAAAGGTAATAACACAGAATGTAATGATGTCAGGATTATTGTTAATTAAACCAGCAAATAATAAAACTAGAATTAATCCCAAAGATTGAATGATAAAGAGTCTAACCATTGTTTCAAGACGATGACAACCTGACATTAAAATGCTTACTACTAGTGCTATTCCGATGGCATAGCTTGATAGTTGTTCTAAAGAACTCATAATCCAAACCTGCTTTCTTTTTGAACAGCTATAACAAGAGCAATAATAGACATTACAAATGAAGCCATAAGAATTTCCCGTACTTTAAAAAGTCGGACTTTTGATATTGCAGTTTCTATAAAAGCGATGATAGTAGAGATAAGTAAAATTTTTGCAAGATAAATTAAAATGGAGAGCAGAATAGAAGAAAAAGTAAAGTTATTGCACATACACCAAGGAAATATAAGATTTGCAAGCAGTGAAATTATAATTAATTGTTTTAAAGAGCTTGATAGAATCATTACCCCAAGGTTCTTTCCTGAATATTCCAGAATTAATCCTTCATGAATCATAGTTAATTCATAGTGTGTTTCAGGATTATCAAAAGGAATTCTACACATCTCAGCTAAGGAAGCTGTGAATAGTGCAAGTATTGTTAATAAATAAATAGGAGTAAATAAACCAATACCTTTAATAGATAATTGATTTATAATTTCTGAGATGTTGTTGCTACCTGTGGTTAAGATAAAAACAAACAATGAAAGTAACATTACTGGCTCGATTAATATTGATAGCATCATTTCTCTACTGCTTGCCATACTGCAAAACCCACTATGTGGTTCCATTGCACTAGAGGCTATAAAAAATCTTCCTAAACCAAAAAGATAAATTAAAAGAATTGCCCCTCCAAATAACTTCGGAAGATAGGAAGTCATAAAGGTGGGTATAAACATGGATGCTACAAGTGTTGTCGAAAAAACTATAAATGGTGTAGTAAGAAAAACCCACGATGTTTGATTTGAAACAACCGTTTCTTTATGGAAATATTTTACTAAATCAAAATACCCTTGTAATATTGGAGGACCAATACGGCCTTGCAGGTTTGCTTTAACTTTTTTTATAAAAGTATTTATAATAGGAGCCAACAACACTAATAACACTAGATGCAGTGCTGTCAAAGAAATAATTTGTAATTGTGATATATTCATAACCTAAGCCACATCAAGCAAAAAATTAGAGTTAGAAAGATATAGAAGAGATAAACTTGTAGGATTCCTGATTGTATTGGTTTTAATTTATGGGATAAGCTAATAAGCCCATTAACTATCGGTAAGTATATGTAGTTGTGGTAAAAACTTTCTGGTGTATGAAGCTCAGAAAATATTACACCGAGAGGTTGACTAAATCCTTTGGGAGTATGTCCAAATTCTGGCTTTGGTTTTACTCCGCAACTCCAGGTCTCTTCTTTTCGCAGAGGAGTTTTAGTACCAAAACTTTTTACAACTATGTAACTTAAACATAGAGCTCCTATTAATAAAATAAAAACCAAAGCTGGTGAAGATGCAGATAAGACATGGGTTCCTAGGTTTGTAAACAAATTGTAGTTATTGAGATTAGACAAATTGCTGAAAGTGGTTATTGTCATGGAATCAAGTCCAACTATTGAAAATGAGATTGGCTTAATTAGTGAAAAAACTATACTGGGGCAAATCCCTATTAATAAACATAATAATGCCAAAATTGACATACTGAGAATCATAAATGGAGTTGCTTCTTGTGCGTGAGTTGCTTTATGTGTTTTTGGCATTCCTAAGAATATTCCACTAAATGTTTTAACAAACGTTGCTGCAGAAATGGCACTGACAAAGCCAAGTAAGCTAGCAATGATTGGAGCAAATAATTTAATTGATTCAAACTTTACTTGAAATAATAGAAGTAAGGATTGAAAAGTAAGCCATTTGCTAATGAATCCATTAAATGGAGGAAATGCAGAAATTGATAATGCTCCAATCAAGAATAACAACGCTGTCTTAGGAAGGAGTTTAATTAGTCCTCCAAGATTTTCAATATTTTTTGTGTGTGTAGAAGATACAACTGCGCCAACACTGGTAAATAATAGTCCTTTAAATAAAGAATGATTTAATGAGTGAAATAAAGCAGGTATTAAAGATAGAGCAGCAAATTCTTTTTGTCCCAAACTGAAAAATATCATGCTAGCTCCAATAGGAAGTAGTATCACGCCAATATTTTCAATACTGCTATAAGCTAGTACTCGTTTAATATTACTTTCTGTTGAAGCAAAAATTATTCCTAAGATAGCAGTAGTTATTGCTATAACAATGAGTATCTCCCCCCACCAATATGGAAATGGATTTAAGAAATTAAATATAAATCTTAAGATCCCATAAATTCCAGTTTTGATCATTACTCCAGACATAAGAGCAGATATGTGACTTGGTGCGGCTGGATGAGCCTCTGGAAGCCAGATATGTAACGGTATAATTCCTGCTTTTGTACCAAAACCTATGAGTATAAATAAAAATAATATTAACTTTAACCAACTAGGCATAGTATTTGAAATCCCATGGAATGTAGCAAAAGAAAAACTATCACTATATTTAGCAAATATAAGAAATGCAAATAATAAAAATGCTGAACCTATATGAGTCATTAAAAGATAAACAAAACCTGCTTTTTGTGAATCTATATCTTTCAGATCAAAAATTACAAAAGCAAAAGAAATTAATGTCATTAGTTCCCAAAATATAATAAACTGAAAGCCATTACCAGAACATATTACAAGCAGCATTGACAGTATAAACAGTTGATATAAAGCTCCTAATACAGAGACGTTCTTTTCTAAATATTCTTTTTTAAGATAACCAATTGAATAAATTGAAATAGGGATTACAAGTACTGAAATGAGCATAATAAAAAATGCAGAAAGAGGATCTATTATAAGTTCAATCTTTCCTAAAGGGAGTCCCAGGTTGTAAATTAAATTAAAACTATGTTGATAAATTATTGAGAGAAGAGAACTAATAAGACTACAAAATGAAGCAATAATTGCAAAAACATTAGATACAATAATTGACAGAACTTTCGACCTGATACAAATAAGGAATGCACAAATCGCCCCAAGTACAAATATAAGGAACGAACATTTGAGCAATAAAGCTTCTAACATTATTTCTAATCCTCCTTCCTTTGTTCTTATTATTCATTTCGCTTAATAAGTCTTTTATTCCAGAAGGTTGGTTATTAAATATTGTTTTAGTAATACCAAGAAGTTGAAACATGGTTGGATCTTTAATTGAATAAAATACGTTACTTCCTTCTTTGCGCGTAGCTACTAAATTATTTGCTCTTAGTATAGCTAACTGTTGAGAGACATTTGGTGCCTCAATATCCAGAATTTCTTTTAATTGGTTTACAGTGTGTTCACCACTACCAAGTGTATCTATAATTTGAATCCTTATGGGATTAGCTAATGCTTTAAAAAAGTCTGCTTTAAATTCACTGAGATTTTTCATAATGATGCTCTATCTTCGAATATTCGCATATCCTTATAAGATATCATATAATTTTAATAACTCAACTTAAATATAAATCTTTTTTAATTAGTAAGAAATAACTCGGGTAATTCCCCAACTTGTAAATATGGTGTTAAGCTTCAATTAGTGATTTACTTATGGTTGCAAAAATTGATTTTAAAAGTTCATTTGCTAAACTCGATGCTTGCTCTCTGATTTCTGGTACAGCAGTAGTTTCCCATAATTGTCCTTTAAGTGGTGGACCAAGTGTATAAAGTATTTCTGTAGTATTTCCACTTGAGTCTTTTAAAGCACCATTTTCAGATGCTTCAAGTCCTAGGGATAATCTATCTGGGGCAATAAGACCTTTTTCAAGTAAATCAGTAATAAGAGGATCTTGGATCTGACAAAAATCAAGTTCTGAGCCAGTACAGTTTATAACACGAGCAGCTTTTAAAATTTCTATTTGATGAGTATTTTTTTTGATAGATACATGTATGCACTCTTCTGTTTCTTCATAATCTTTAATTCGTCCTTTATGGATTATAAGCTGTTTTGATTCAATGAGTGAATAGATAACTTTAGCTACTTCTTGTGGCATACGATGTCTGTGTATATCCCAGTATGGTCGCAAGTGTCTAAAGAATCTCTTTTTTTCATCAGTGGATAAAGAACCCCATAGTTTTTGTAAATATGGGCGTAATAAATCAAATACTAAACGCCAGTCACTACCTTGTTCAATAGCAAAATTTATTTTCTGCCTTATAATGTGTAGTAATTCTTTCACCGTTAGATTACTAGAAGTAAAGTCAAAACTAATATCAATGGGTTTAATATCAAGTTTATGAGATTGTGGTAATAATCCATGCCTTGAAACTGCATAAATAATACCTCTGTGCCCCCGGCATTTTAATTCAACTGCTTTGTCTATCATTGTAAGCCCAGTACCGATAAGAAGAACCGGATCGTCTGGTGAAATCATTGAAATAGCATTTGCTGACCAAGGATCTCTCATATATCTTTTACTTTTATAAAATGAATTTTGTTGCACGCCGGGATTTCTAGGAAGATAATTCCCAACAGCAAGTACAATTTTGTCTGCAGGGATTTCAATCCCACTTTCTAAAACCAGTTTTGCTTTTTTTGTATTTTGATCTATCTCAATCAATATAGCCTCATCATTTAATCTTTTGAAACTAGTTGAAGGAGATTTATTTACTTCTGCATCATGAAGAACTGTTTCCAGATATTCACCGTAGAGCATTCTTGAAACAAATGAGTTTGAATGTATATTCAAATCACGGTTTTGTACCCATCTAAGAAAATGCTCTGGGTCATTTGGGAAAGCACTCATTTTCCCTGCAGGAACATTTAAAAGATGTAAAGGACTATTTGTTGAATATGCAAACCCTCTTGCAAAGCGAGGGGCTCTTTCTATTAAAATTGTTTGCAAAGGTTCGTTAACTGACTTTTTCATTAAGTGCGTAGCCACCAATGCTCCGCTGAACCCACCACCAATTATTGCTATTGTAGATTTTCTAGAATGAGACACTGAATGTGCTATAACGGACTTTCCCTTTTTAATTTCAATCTCTGCATTACTAACCATAGGTTTATCAGCGATAAGATAGCTAATCACTTTTTCACAGACTTGTACCTTTTTTAAGGTTACTTCATTAGAATAGCCTAGTGTTTGAGGAAGTAAATCAGCTTCTAGTGGTGGAGAGTAAACATGTAAGGTAACAAGTTTATTTTTTGACTTGTTTTGTACTTCATGTTCTATTCCAACAGGGATATGTTCTATATCACCAGGACGTAATACTCCTGAGACTTTTCTATCATCAGGGTAGTAGGTTCTATATGTCATTTCACCCTCTAAAACAAGTGTAATTGCATCAGATTTCCCATGATTATGTATAGGGGTTCCTTGCTCAGGAAGCCAGCACATTAAAATTATTTCTACATTATCAGTTTTAAAAATCAATTGTCTCGCATATTGACTTTCTAAAAAACTTTTTAATGTGTCAATGTTTATAATACTCATGTTAATAAAAAACCTTTAACGAAGTTAAATAATGCATTTTATTTTAACAAATTACTAAATAGCTTAAAAAGTGAGATTTTCTAACAAAAACGACTCTTGAGTTTTGAAATAGCTTCTAACAGCTATTATGGTGACATTAATAATAAGAAGATGTAGTTACTACCTAGCTAGTGTAATATTTCTAAGTAAATGATTTACAAGGTAAGATTTTACCTGATTTATTCAGTAAAATCTGTAAGGTATTATAAATAGCAGACTAGAAGTACTATGGAAAGCCAGTTTTGGGAGTGCAGCGAAAAAACCAGCGGTAGGTAAAAACAAGATGTAAGTGTTAAAATATTTAACTGAGTAAGAGGAGTTAAATAAAAAATGAATAAACTAATCTATTTTATTGTGTTACTTTCATATTGTGTTATTACCTCATGTAAGGTAAGTGCTATAAATGTTTCTACATTACCTTTGGATATAAAAGATGCGGGATTTCCTGTAGAAGGAAATGTAAATGAAGAGCATGAAAATACTAACGCTAAGAAAATAATTTTTAGAGCAAAAATCAATTCATTATGGTTTAAAGATTCAATAAGTGCTGCAGATAAAAAAAACAAAGATATTATAGAAATTAGTCTTGAGGGTGAAATGTATGATAAGCCTCAAAAAATTGTAGATGTTAGTAAAGGTAAGTCAAACAACTCTACACCTTTTTTACTTGTATCATCTTACTTTTCGGCAAATAAAAAAGGAGATTTGAATTGGATTGTAGATAATTTCACTAATGAAGAACAGTCAAATGTAAGGGATTTGTTTAAGAATAAAAAACTTTTGCAAGATAGCCAAAAAGATCTACAAAGTATTAAAGCTAAATATCTTAAAGGCGAAGTACATTATAAAGACTACACTATTTTACTTATTGAGCAACGGTATAAAAATGGGAAGAATGTAACTGAAGCAATAGCATGTAAGCAAACATCAGAAGGCTGGAAATTAACTAATGATTTAGGAAATGATAAAACTTTTGATATAGTTTTTGCAGCAGTTGCTAATGGTGAAGTAATTAAAGAATAAGGTTGATTCATGTTATCTATTAAAATGATACCTGCAAGGTTATATACTCTTTCATTGTCAACAAATTGGCAGGATGTCGTAGAACCAAAACCAAACATATATCCTACAAGACCAGATACGTTATCGCGTAGGATTTTAGATAAATTTATAGGTACTGAGCAACAGGTTGGCTTTATTAATGATGTTGAAACAAATGTCAAAAGACTTAAAACTAGTGGAATTGATGAATTGATTAATTTAATTTTAGAGGCAGAATCAGCACTGGATAATATTGACATAAAGGAGTTTACGACGATATCTGATGACCCCAAATTTAACGATATAAATATTAATACTAAAGATTTTTTAAATTTGATTGTTGCTGCTGAGCTTACAGATATTACTGAGCTGAATTACTCTTCAGGGTTTGATTTAATTTTTGATATTGGAAGAAATCAAGATGATATAGCTCAGAAACAAATAACTGTGCGACAAGAAGAATTGTTAAAGGATCCTAATTTTTTTCAGGCAGCAATAACAGGTTTTTTATCTTTAGATGAAAATGTTCAATTTGAGTTATATGAATTTGTGAAGCTTCTTAAATATATTAAGGAGAATGCTTTGGAGATTGGCAAAGAAATAAAAGCTAATTAGGTAATTGAGTAATAACTTGGGTTACTTTGAAAATACAGTTACTTGATTTATCTGACTATTTGGAATTATGTGAACATCCCCTATTTTATCTTTAATGGTAGTTGTTCTCAGGTTCATTTTATCTACAGTGCCTACAATATCACCAATTTTTACGGTATCTCCAATACTAAACTGATCTTCAAGCAATATGAAAAAACCATTTATTACATCTTTCATAAGATGTTGTGCACCCAGACTAAATGCTACACCCAAGATACCAGCACTTGCAATAATGGGCCTTATATCAAATCCTAACTCATGCAATATCATCATTATTGTAATTCCAATAATTACAAGCTGACCTGTTGAAGTAATGATTTGTCTGAGGGTTTCAGCACGCTTTGAATTGCTTGTTCTTTTTACAAATTTATAAGTAGTTATATCTAAAAAATATCTTAAGAAAAAAGCAATAAAAATAATAACTATTAGTTTAAAGCAACTGGGTAAAATCCAAGTCCAGAGAGTTTCAAGGAAATTTTCAAAGAATAAAAAGATTTTATCCACTAGTTTAACTTATAAATAAACTATCTCTAAACTTGGCTAATGATTCTTTTAGTTCTTTCTTTTCATTGTCATCAAGAGCAGCACCACTATTAAGTTTATCTTCTAGTTTTTTACAATTAGCACTTAAGTATTTAAACCAATCTGCTTTAAAACGTAGGATTTCATCGGTGTGTACGTTGTCTAAAATCCCTTCATTGGCAGCATATATAGCAGTAACTTGTTGTGCAACAGACAGTGGATTGTACTGAGGCTGTTTTAAGACAGCTGTAAGTTTTTGTCCTCGCTTGATTTGTTGTTGTGTTGCTGGATCAAGATCAGATGCAAATTGTGCAAATGCTTCTAATTCTCTAAACTGTGCCAGATCAAGTCTTAGTTTTCCTGCAACCATTTTCATTGCTTTAGTTTGAGCAGCTCCACCAACCCGACTAACTGAAACTCCAGCATTAATTGCAGGTCTTACACCAGCGTTAAAAAGATCTGTTTCTAAAAATATTTGTCCATCTGTAATTGAGATTACATTAGTAGGTATATATGCAGAAACGTCACCTGCTTGAGTTTCAATGATAGGTAATGCAGTCATGGAACCATTACCAAGCTTATCACTTAACTTAGCAGCTCTCTCAAGAAGTCTACTATGCAAATAAAATACGTCTCCAGGATATGCTTCACGACCTGGTGGACGACGGAGTAAAAGACTCATTGCGCGATATGCCCAGGCATGCTTGGTAAGATCATCATAAATTATTAGTACATGCTTACCATTTTCCATGAATTCTTCACCAATAGAAGCTCCTGCAAATGGTGCAATGTATTGGAGTGCAGGGGGATCAGTAGAAGCAGCATTGACAATAACAGTGTATTCCATTGCGCCGGCATCTTCTAATATTTTTTTAATTTGTGCAACTGAACCTTGCCTTTGTCCAATTGCAACATAAATACAAATAGGTCTGTTCGCTTGGTTTTTTTGATTGATTATAGTATCAATTGCAATTGCTGTTTTTCCTGTTTGACGATCACCAATAATAAGTTCTCTTTGCCCACGACCAATTGGAATCATTGAATCAATTGCTGCAATTCCTGTTTGTAACGGTTCACACACGGATCTTCTTTTTACAATGCCCGGAGCAACTTTTTCCACCGGTCTAAATTTGTTTGACTTAATCTCCCCTTTTCCATCTAATGGTTTTCCAATAGGACTTACTACTCGTCCAATCAAAGCATCTCCTACAGGGACTGATGCAATACGTCCGGTAGTTTTTACTTGTGTCCCTTCTCTGACTCCTCTTGCATCTCCAAATAAAACAATCCCGGCACTATCTTCTTCAAGGTTTAAGATCATCCCTAAAGTCTTTTCAGCATCATCAAATTCAACAAGCTCACTTGCCATTGCCTGTTCAAGTCCATGTGCTCTTGCTATACCATCACCAATAGATATAACACTTCCGACATTGCTTACTGTCAGCTTTTCCTGATATTGCTCAATTTGTTGTTTTAATACACTTACTATTTCATCTGATTTTATTGTCATTTTCTCCTCCTAAATACTAGTTTTTAAGTGTCCTCTTTAATCCATCTAATCTACCTTTTATACTTCCATCATAAACAAGATCATTTACTTTTATTTTTATACCACCAATAAGTGCTGGCTCAGTTTTTGTTTCAAGTGTAATGTTTTCACTATTTAATATACGTTCTAGTTTTTGTTTTAAGGCTTCAAGAGTACCTGTATCTAATGGATGTGCTGAAATTATTTCAGCTTGTACAGTACCTTTTTTCATGTTTACTAATCGTTGAAACTGCTCCTGAATATTACTTAAAACATTAAACCTTTGATTATCTACAAGTACATATAGAAGATTTAAAACCTTTTGATGTATTTTCCCGTCAAACAATTTTTTTAGAAGCTCTTTTTTTGTTTCTTTTGAAAATGCCGGGCTATTAAAAACTTCATTAGCTTTGCTTACCTTAGACATAGAATCATTAATAACGAACAGTTCACTTAGAATTAATTCTTGTTCTTTTACATCATTATTTGTAATTTCTAATAATGCTTGTGCGTAGTTTTTTGCTAGTTGGTTGGATCGTTGCATAATTAATGCTTACCTACTTTTTCTAACTCAACTAAAAAGTCGGATGATAATTTTTTTTGAGTTTCATTATCTTTAGATAGTCTATTCAAAGCTTCTTCAGCTAATTTGAAAGCAGTATCAGCTGTTGTTGTTTTTATCTCCTGAACAGTCTCGTCCCAGCTTGTATTAATTTCTCTTTTAATCTTTAACCTTAGTTGCTCTAATTCTTTTTCTGTATCATGACCCATTTGTACTACAATAGCCTCAGCAGTTTTTCTGGCTTCTTGTTTAATCTCCTCGACTTCCTGATTAGCATTTTGGGTTTTTTTCTTTATATCCTCAAGCTCTTTATATGCTTTAGTCTTTGCAAGCTTAACGTCTTCAAACTCTTTGCTTATTTGTTTTTTTCTTTGGTCTACCATTTGCGGTAAGAATTTATTTCCAAGATAAATTATTGCAACCGCAAGAATCAATACATGTAACAAATTAGATTGAACAAGTATTTGCCACGGTCCAATCTCATGATGTGCTTGTGGCGCATGAGCATGCTCAGAACTAATAGCAGGCAGTTGAAGGAAAATGACAGAAAATAAAAAATAAACAAATTTTAATTTAATGTGATCCAACAAGTGTTTTCCCCCCTGTTCCTAAAATTTTGTTTGTAATTAAGTCTGTGAGTAGATTAATCTGACCTTCTAATTGTTTTAATGCAATTTCTTGTTCTTTTTTAATTTGCTTTAATGCTTCTTCTTTTTCTTTATTTAAACTTACTAAAAGAATATTTATTTTTTCTTGTTTACTCTTTTGTGCTTGATTTATAGCTTCCTGAATTATGTTCTGTGCTTCCTGGCGAGCAAGCTTAACTTGTTTGGTATAACTTTCTAACAAACCAGTTGCTTCTTCGGTGAAATCTTTAGCTTCTAAATAATCGCCTTCTATGAGCTCTTTTCTCTTTTGTATAATCTTTCCAACAGGCTTAAATAAAGTCAGATTTAAAAGATAAATAAAAACCAGAAAACTAGCTCCAAACAATATAAGTGTAAAGTTTAATTCAAGTAACATAATTAATACTTTGTGGATTTAATCCCGAGGTATTAGCCTCGGGATATTAGTTTATTGTAATTGTAAGAACAATAAAATTGCAATTAAGAAAGCAAATAAACCAAGAGCTTCACTTAAAGCTGCAAAAATAAGTGTATTTGCAAGTAATCTGCCAGTTGCTTCTGGCTGACGTGCCATACCTTCAAGAGATTTACTAGCTGCAAGACCTACCCCAATTGCTGGGCCGCCCACTCCGGTCACAGCTAAACCAGCACCAATAGCCAATCCCATTTTAGTTAAATCTGAACTGTTTGATACTGCTTCCCCTGCTTGGGCAATTAAAACTGGATCCATTTAATACCCCCTAATTTACTTGACTCGTGTCCCATGACTCGTGTCTTGTTAATTTATAATTTTTACGTTATGGATTATAACATTGATAGAAGTTGGTATTTAGGATTTGCTGTGCAGACTTTATATCATGCTTGATTTGATTAATTTCGTAACACGTCAGTCATTTAATTTCTTGCAATGACTTAAAAAATGGAATTACTTTATGAGGTTAGTATGACAGATTGCTTTAATGAGATAACGCTGGTTAGTATCAACGATTTAGTTTTCAAATAATAACCTATAACCATTCCTTAGCATTAGGTGCTTCACCTACTTTTATAATATCTGAGTTTTGTGTGGATCTACAACAAGGTGAGTAAAGAGTATAGTTATCTGAATCTCGAAACTCTCTTAGTGCTTCCAAAGCCTTGTCAAACTGAGGTTGTTGAGATTTTTGAAATTCACCTTCTAGGTGTAACATTAGCATTGCTCTTTCATGGTCATAATCAGCCATGACTCTTACTTTATCTAGTCCATGTTTTTGTAAAACATCTTCAATTTTGTCAGCCTGATTTCGAATTTTCCAGCGATCATTGTGTCTAATACTCTCATGAAGTGGTGAAAGTATACTTTGAGCTAACCATGTAATTGTTCTAATCGCACCCATTGTTTATTTCTCCTAAGATTTATATTAAAGTTGCTAATAGTCTAATTTAAGTGAAGCGTCAGATCAAGACTATACGAGATTAGCGATGATTAAACTTTTTCATAGATGCTCTATAAATATACTAGAAAACCTGTGACTGCTTAAATTTATTTAATCTTTCTGTAAAACAGTTAGTGTTGTTATGGTTTTTGCAGGTTGTTTAATCTTAGTTTAATTTGCATTGGGTAAGTTATAATAACCTTAACATAATTATATTTTACTGTATAAAGTGCAGAGGTAAAAATCCCTCTTAAAACTAAGGAATATATATGAAAAGAATAAAGTCATTTAAAGTTTTTTTTGGTCTTTCTACTCTAATTATTTTGGTCATTCTTTTTTTTCAGCTTAATACAGACATAGCTTTTTCACAAACTTGCCAAAACCACAAGGTTATTTGTGATGAAGGGAAAGTCCCTTGTTGTGAAAAGTTTAAACCCCACTGTAAAGATGGGGAGCCAAAATGTTGTAAGAAAAAAGATGATGATAGTTTAAAGTGTAAGGATAAAGAAGGAAACACTTATCCTGTTGAATGCAAAGACAGTTGTGATGAAAATATAGTAGAAGATGATGAGTCTGAAAGTGAAGAAAATAAAGATAAAGCCGGGAATACAGAAAGTACTGGCTCAGAAGTAACATTACGTGAACAAGTAGCAACGACCACCACCCCTCAATGTCCTAATGGACAACCATGTGGCAATATTTGTTGTAGTGCCCCAACACCAATATGCAATACCAATATCCAGATTTGTGTACAATGCACTTCTAATTCCCATTGTTCAGGTAATACACCAATTTGTGATCAAAGATTTATTTGTGTGCAATGTAGTAATAGTACAGATTGCAACAATAATTCTAATGGAAAAGTTTGTGATCCTATTACTCGTACTTGTAAACAATGTCTAGTTGGTTATGATGTTACTGCTTGTAATGGAAGTGCTTGTATCAGTGATGTTTGTTGTTCAGGGACTGAACCTACTCAATGTGGTAACACTTGTTGTCCTACGGGTCAATGTGCAAATCCAGCTACTAGCACTTGTTGCAAAGATCCTGTAAATCCTAGATGTGGTGCTGGTTGTTGTGATTCAGCACAGTGTGCAAGAGATCTTAACGCTCCACTAAGTCAAGGGGTTTGTTGTTCAACTGCCTATCCTAGGTGTGGTAACACTTGTTGTGCTTCAGCACAGTGCAGTGTAAATGATAATGGTGTTGGCACTTGTTGTACAGACCCTGCTAGACCTAAATGTAGTAATACTTGCTGTCCTACTGGACAATGTACAACTGATGGCATTTGTTGCATAGATGTACCTCCTTATAATGGACTTTCGTATAGCAATAACAATGGTGTATGTTGCCTACCTGGTTACACTGGTTGTCGTAATTATTTGAATCCTGCGAACTCTCGTTGTTGTGATACTTCACGTGGAGAGACTTGTACTCCTCTTTTAGGAGTTTGTAATCCACCACCGAGCACAACGGTACAACCACCATCAGCAGGTACAACGGTACAACCAACAACACCAGTAACTTGTAGAATCGTTAATGGTATTTGCGAAAATTCAAATGGGGTAGTTAATGGTCCATGTGGTAGTTCTGCACATGGGTTCAGTTGTTATTCAGCCAGACCTGGTGATTGTTCTTGTCAATAAATAATTAAGTATTTAGAAGTGAGTTATCCTAGGTTTAACATCTAAAATCTTGCCACGCTCAGGAGAACCCTCAATATGATTTAAGGATAGTGTACCTTCAGCTGGTTGTGTTACATACAGTGTATTAATTCCATATGCTTTAGGATCTATCTTCAAGTCAACAATATTTCCAAGAATAGATTTAATACCTATGACTATTCCATTGTATTGATCTTCTCTAATACCAATAATTTTACCAATGGTAACTCCTTGCCATGGAATAGCACTCATATTATTGTGATACTCAGTAGCCATTACTTGAATGCCAGGGGGTAAAGCTTGTACAACTTCTGAAACTGTTTTAAATCTGTTCGGATGAAAGTCTCTTTCCATATACGACAAAAGTGATTTTCTATCATTTGCAGTAGCTAAATAATCTTCTTCCTTGTGCTTCTTTATTAAAGGTTCAACCGTTACTTCTTTTGACCTTGATAAAAATGGAATTCGCATACCACCTCCAGATTTGATGTTTTGTAAAACTTATTCAAAATTATAACACTGTAAAGTTACTCTAAATATATACAATAGTTAGGCAACTTTATTGAGATGCTTTGAGTTTACCTGTGCTAGTCTTATTGTTTTGTTGTCTACGACTTTGTGTTAATAAAGCTTGGTCAGGAATTCCGAGAGTCTATGTAAAATGGCGGAAGATTCTCCGTCTTAGGTTCATCTTCCTTTCGAATTTTGTCTAGTGCTTCAAAAATATTTCTTTGTGTGTTGCGTATATTGTAAGGTACAGGTATGAGCATGGGGAAATCATCTATTGGTGAATCATCTATTGGTAAAGCCTTGATGATTAAGAGTCTTGCATCTAAATATTCTGTGTAAGAAAGCTTACCATCCTTATTTTCATCAAATGTATTTCTTACATAATTATAAGCAGCTTTTTCACTTAAAGTCTGACCATCTTTATCATCAATATATTTTTCAATTCCGGCTGGAAACTTATAATCAGCGATCTGCCCTGTTCTTAAACTCATTCCAACATTTGCACCTACTACTAGTGCTGGCATACCAAGACCTACTGCAGCTGTAAGTAAAATCGCACGTCTTCTTTCTATTGCATCATTAGTTATCTTTCCTAACATTTTATATCCCTCCGCTTAGAAAGTTTAATTTACATATATTACCATGTTAGAAAAATTGTAAATCAGGATTTAAAGGAAAAAGAAATTCATTCAAATTTTCTAATCTTATAAAATAATAACGATCAACCTTAATGTAGGATCTGTATTTCTTTTTAAACAGCTTTTAAATAAGGATTATAGTTCACATGGTAAAAGCCATCGTTAAAAATTGTTGATTATTAAACTCACTGAGGAGATAGAATTAGATAAAAAAAAATGATTTTCAAAAAACTAATCTTAAAAAATTTTATGTCTTATGCAAATGCTGAAATTGACTTTTCAGGTATTCATGTTGCATGTTTAAGCGGACCAAATGGTGCCGGAAAATCTACATTGCTAGATGCAGTGACATGGGCTATTTGGGAAGAAGGAAGAGCTAGAACTGATGAGTTAATAAAACTTGGTCAGGAAGAAATGTCTTGTGAGTTAGATTTTTACATGGAAGATAATTTGTATAAAGTGTATCGCTCACGGACAAAGGCTTTTAAAAATTCTCAAGGTAAATCAAATCTTGAATTCCAGGTTTTTAATCCTAAAGAGCAAATATGGATGTCTCTTAGCAAAAGTGCTACACGACAGACTCAAGATCTAATAATCAATACGCTGAAAATGGATTATGAGACTTTTGTAAATAGTGTTTATTTACGACAAGGAAAAGCAGACGAATTCACTTTAAAAAAACCTACTGATAGAAAGCAAATTCTTGCTGATATTATAGGACTTGAAGTCTATGATAAGCTCTGCGAAGCAGCAAAGGAAAAAACAAAATTCATTGACCAGTCTGTCTCTATTGAAAAAAATCTAATCTCAACACTGCAGGAAAAAATAGTAACTGAAGAAGAAACAAAGTTAACCTTATCTAAGGTACAGAATGATTTGCATGAAGAAGAGTTAAAGGCAAATGCTTTAACGAGTGAACTAAGCATAAAAGAAAAAGAATTAAGTGAAAAAAAAGAGAAAGAGAAACAAATCAATGCATTAATAAAATCCAAAGAGACCCAAGATGCACTTATTAAGATGCTTGAAGAACAACTTAAAAATATAAAAGCCAGGGAAGAAAAATGCCAACAGTTAATTGTAAGAAAGAATCAAATTAAAGATGAATACAGCAAGTATCAAGATTTGAAAAAAGAGCTTAGTTTTGTTGAATAGAAAAAAGAAAAAAGCGAAGTTTTGTCAGGTAAGAAAAATTTGCTGGAAATAAAAATTAAAGAAAAGATAAATGAAATAGAACAACAACTTGCTATTTATAAATCAAAAATTAATGATCGGGCTCAGCTTAAAGCAGATCTTGGGAAAAAATTAGAAAATGAAAATCGATTTTTTGATCAATTTTTACCTAGGGTGCAAGATGAAATAAAAAGGTTTTATATTTTAAAAGATTTACTATTAAAAATTGAAATTGAAGGGCAAGAAATAAAGCATGCAAAAGAGCTTGCAGAGGTTAGTTTAAAACAAGTAAGAGGTAAGATAAAAGATATAAATCAAAAAATTGATACGCTAAATTCTCATAGTCACTCTGAGCCATGCCCATTATGTCAAAGTCCCATACAAGATAAAAGCAAAGTCATAGAATCTTATGAATCTGAGAATAGATCTCTCAGTAAAGAAGAAGAATTATTGATAGAAACATTAAACTTGAAAGAAGCTGGGCTTATCAATAAACGACAAGAGTACAATAAAATCAAAGAGGAAATAAATGGTTTTTGTGACAATTTGTTTAAGTATCTTGAAGAGCTTGAGGATATTAAACAAGAAAAGCTAGGCATACGATTTTTAGAAAAGGGTGATGGTGCAAAAACCTTGTCATTCTTTGAGTCTCAATTAGAAGTCTCAAGAAATGAATTTCAAAAGGCAAAGGAGACAGTCGCTGTAATAGATAATGAGATAAATAAATTTAATCTGGAAATCAACTCACTAAATATGCTTTTAATCAATGGGGAGCATATAAAAGGAATCAGCAATGAATTAAATTTAATTTCAAAAGAGTTAAGTATCATAGATTATAATTCGAAGACTTATGATAATTTAAGAAAGAGTATTAAAGAAAAAGAAGAAATCACTTTAACTTACAATCTTTTAATTCAAGCTGAATCTGATATCGTGAATTTAAATATTGAATCTGGCACTTTGTTTGAAAAAATAAAGACAAGTATTCATGAGCTATCTGAGTTAGATATCTTAATTAATGAAAATAAAAAAGAGATTATAGATATTGATTTAATACAAAAAAAGGCAATTGCTTTAAAAGAAGAGCTTGGAAGCATCGATAACACTTTAAATAATCTTAAGCGAAGCTTGATCTTTGCTGAGAAAAATCTACATGATATTGAAGATGCAAAACTCTTAGTTAAAAATAAAGAGGATAAAATTCGAGATTTTGTAATTGATAAAAAATATTATGATGTGCTTGAAAAAGCATTCAGTAAAAACGGTATTCAGGTTGCAATTATAGAAACTATAGTTCCAGAGATTGAAAAAGAAGCAAACAGGATCTTAAACAAGCTCACAGATAATCAAATGCACATTGCATTAAAAACACAGCGTGAAAGAAAAGCCGCCTCAGGATTAATTGAAACTCTTGATGTAGTAATTGCAGATTCTTCAGGAACAAGAAACTATGAGCTTTATAGTGGCGGTGAGGCTTTTAAAATTAATTTTGCATTACGATTAGCATTATCCAGACTCCTTACAAATCGAGCAAATGCAAAACTTAAAACATTGGTTATTGATGAAGGATTTGGTTCTCAAGATAATGCCGGAAGAGAAAGGCTAATAGAAGTAATTAAATCTATCCAGGATGAATTTGAGTTAATTTTAGTAGTTACTCATATAGATGAGTTAAAAGAATCTTTCCCAGCTCACATACAAGTCTCCAAAGATGAAAATGGCTCTATTATTCAGATGTTGACATAAAAATACTAAAACCTTCTTGCTTTGTAACCCCTTTATTAACAAATATTGAAAAAGTGACTAAAAACCTATTAGCCTGTCTATAATTCCTAATAAGAGTTTCAATGATGAAATTTATAAATAGTTACTAAAAGAACTAATAACCTTGGAAAGTATTGAATCAACCTTAGTTAATAAATTCCTAGATAAATTTGCTAGTTTAAGCAGGCCTGATACTGACTATGCAAAGGTTAAAAAAGCTATTGATTTTGCTTGTAAACTTCATATTGGACAAAAAAGAGTTAGTAATGAGCCTTATGTTGTCCATCCTATAGCAGTAGCAGAAATATTAATTGATTTAAATTGTGACACAGATACAATTTGTGCTGGGCTCTTACATGATGTAATCGAAGATACAAGTGTAAATATAATGCAGCTGGAAGCAGAGTTTGGACAAGTAGTAAGCCAGCTTGTAGAAGGGGTAACTAAGCTTGGCAAACTTAGTTTTATCTCTACAAAAGAACACCAGGCTGAAAACTTCCGCAAAATGCTTATGGCTATTGCTGTTGATTTAAGAGTTGTTTTAGTGAAAATTGCAGACAGATTGCATAATATGCGGACTTTAAATTTTTTAACTGTTGAAAAACAGAAACGAATTGCTCAGGAAACATTAGATATATTTGCTCCATTAGCTAATAGATTTGGTTTAAACAAAGCTAAAAATGAATTAGAAGACTTATCGTTTTGTTATTTAGACCCTGAAAAATTTAAAGAAGTAGAAAGTCTTGTAATTGGTGATAAAGAATACGGTGAAAAAAAGATAAAAGAAATTATTTCTAAAATAAAAACAGAATTAAGTAAATCTGGAATTAAAGCAGA